>CATKDT010000046.1 GCA_949746675.1 uncultured Clostridia bacterium | reverse complement strand
TTTTAAAGTTATTTTATTGTTTAATTTTTATTTTATAAATTATTTAAAATGTTTTTATTTATTTAAAATTAATTATTAAAAATCTAATAAAATTTAAATATATTTTATTAATAAAAAATATTTAGTAAATTTATTTTACTAAATATTTTTGAATTATTTTTGAATATTAATTAAATTATTATTTATTGCCTCTCCTATTGCATCAATTTCTTCTTCTGACAAATTATATTTTGATTTTCCATTTATAATAGGTTTAGCATACACATTAGAACTATCTTCCCCATAAACACTATTTAAAACAATTCCTGAGTTTTCATTATTCAATAAAGCAAGAGTAAAGCTTAATTTATTTTTTTTATTTCCATAAGAATTATATCTAACAATACCAATCTTTTTTATTGTTTTTAATAATTCATCATTTATCTTATTACAATATTCAATAATTTGGTCATCTTTCTTTTCTATCTCATTTACTTTATCAATATAACTCTTTAACATTACACTAATATCGGTATTATTCCCTAATCTAAGAGCTAATTTTTCATATCTTCTTTTAGTTTTAAATGTATAATAAAAACAAATAAATGAAATCAATAATGAAAAACTAACTAATATTATTTCTACAATTTTTAAAGTATCCAATTAATCACCATTCCTTACTAAATTTAATATTCTTTCTAGTTCTTCATTTGTAGAATATTGAATAATTATCTTTCCACTTCTTGCACCCGCATTTAATTTAACCTTTGTTCCAAAAAAGCTTTCAAAACTTTCCTCTATATCTTTACATACAGCTTCATACTTTTTGTTCTTTTTTGGTATCTTTTTATCATTTTTAACCATTCGTTCAATATCGCTTACAGTACCTTCATTTTCAATAATTTTAAGTGCTGTAGCATATTGTTTATCTCCATCAGTAATAGCCATTAATGACTTACAATGTCCCTCAGTTAACTTTCCATCTAAAGCTAATTTAATTACTCTTTGATCTAAATTAAGTAGTCTAAGAGTATTTGTAACATAAGGTCTACTAATACCTAATTTATCAGCAAGATCCTGCTGTTTTAAATTATAATTATCAATCAATTCCTTATATCCTAAAGCTTTTTCAATTGGATTTAAATTCTCTCTTTGAATATTTTCAATTAAAGAAATTTCTTTATTCTTTTGCTCATTTTCATCTCTAATTAAACAAGGAATAACTTCTAATCCAGCCTTTTTAGCAGCTCTCCATCTTCTCTCTCCCGCTATAATTTGATAATATTTATCTTTTTTCTCAACTATAATTGGTTGAATAATTCCATATTCCTTAATAGATTTAGCTAATTCTTCAATCGCCTCCTCTCTAAAATTCTTCCTAGCCTGTGTAGGATTAGGCTCAATATCAATAATTTTGATATTGTTAACCTTTTCTTCATCACCATTATTAATTTCATTCAAAACAGAACTTTCAGAAAAAAGTGCATTTAAACCCTTTCCCAATCCCATATTCTTTGCCATACAATATTCCTCTCTTTTATATAAAACTTTATCTTATATAAATCAAAATTTACATATAATACTTATAACTACTTTGTTGCTAAACATTATTCTTTTTCAAAAACTCTTTTACAAGCTTTTCATAGCTTCTTGCCCCTTTAGATAATGGATCATAAGTAACAATAGGCATACCATAACTTGGTGCCTCACTCAATCTAACATTTCTAGGAATAACATTTTCGAAAACCTTATCTCCAAAATACTTGTTAATTTCTTGAACAACTTGGTTAGACAATCTAGTCCTAGGATCATACATAGTAAGAACAGCACCTTCAATCATCAAATTTCTATTATAGTATCTCCTTACTAATTCAATGGTCTTCAATAATTCGCCAACTCCCTCAAGCGCAAAATATTCACACTGTACAGGAATCATTACACTATCAGATGCGACTAAAGCATTTATAGTTATTAATCCTAAAGAAGGCGGACAATCAATAACAATAAAATCATAATTCTGCCTGGCAATATCCAACTTATCCTTTAATCTAAACTCTCTTCTCTCAGCATTAACAAGCTCTACTTCGGCTCCAGCCAAACTTGTGTTTGTAGGGCATACATCCAGTTTCTTTATGTTAACCTTTTGTATTGTATTTATAACTTGTACATCATTTATTAATAAATCATAAGTTGAAAATTTACAATTTTTTTCAAGTCCAACACCACTAGTAGCATTACCTTGAGGATCTGCATCAATCAGTAAAACTCCTTTATTCTTTTTTGCAAGCATAGAAGCAAAATTGATTGCTGTTGTAGTCTTTCCAACTCCTCCTTTTTGATTTGCAATTGATATAATTTTTCCCACTGCTTTACCTCCAATCACCATATATAATATAAAAAAAAAAATTATATGTCAATAAAAAACACAATAATTTACAAATTAATTACATTATTTTTAATAAACAAAATTTATTAAAAATTATCTTCTATGTTATCCACAAAAAGAGCGCAAACTGTGAATAACTTGCGCTCTTTTTCATTAAAATTTACAACGGTTTCTTAGCTGGAATACCAGCTTTTCTTGGATATCTCCTATCTGTATTTTTCACCTTTTTAATAATGATTATATTCCTTTCCAAATTAGAATCGGGTAATTTAAAATTCTCAATCATTTCAATTTCTCCCCCAAGCTCTCTCAAAGCATTTTTCGATAAATTTAATTCTTCATTAATATTAGGTCCTTTCATGCAAATACACTTTCCACCAACTTTAACATAAGGCATTAAATACTCTAATAAAGTTGACAAGTTTGAAACAGCTCTTGCAACAGCAATATCATATTTTTCTCTATAGATTGCATTACAAGCACACTCTTCTGCTCTTGAATGAATAGCATCAATTTTTTTCAGCTCTAGCTTGCCTATAACATCTTTAAGAAAAGTAACTCTTTTATTTAAAGAATCCAACAAAGTAACCTCTAAATCTTCATAAAAAATTTTAATTGGAATTCCTGGGAAACCTGCGCCAGTGCCAATATCAATCAATTTGCAGTTTTTATCAACATATTTAGCAATACTTAAAGAATCAATAAAATGTTTTAAAACAATTTCATCTTCCTCTGTTATAGCAGTTAAATTAATCTTCTCATTCCATTCAATTAATAACTCCTTATATTTTTCAAATAGATTAATCTGTTTATTAGATAAATCCACATATTCTTCTAACTTCATACATTTCCCTTTCTTTTATTTAATTCTAAATAAATTAACAATACAGAAATATCAGCTGGAGAAACACCAGAAATTCTTGAAGCTTGTCCAACAGAAACTGGTTTAACCTTATCCAATTTTTGTCTTGCCTCTAATCTTAATCCCTCTATCTCAGAATATTCAATATTTGGAGAAAGTCTTCTATTTTCGAGCTTTTCAAACTTTTCGACCTGACTTTCTTCCATTTTAATATATCCTTGATATTTAACTTGTATTTCAACTTCTTTTTGTTCCAATAAAGTAAGTTCTAATCGCTCATCATCAATTTCTTTAAGTTCATCATAACTTAATTCTGTCCTTTTAAGTAAATCAGCAAGCTTAACTCCAGTAGAAATTTCACTAGAAGAATGTTTTCTAAGAAACTCATTAACCTTTGATGTTGGTTTAATAACTTTAGCATTAACTCTATTAATTTCATTTTCAATATGTTTTTTCTTGTTTAAAAATTTATCATATCTCTCATTGGAAATTAAACCAATCTCGTGCCCTAACTCAGTAAGTCTTAAATCTGCATTATCTTGCCTTAAAAGTAACCTATACTCAGCTCTTGAAGTCATCATCCTATACGGTTCATTAGTACCCTTAGTTACAATATCATCAATTAAAACTCCAATATAAGCTTGAGATCGCTCTAAAATAATTGGCTCTTTATTACTTAACTTTCTACAAGCATTAATTCCAGCAATTAATCCTTGACAAGCAGCCTCTTCATATCCAGAAGTTCCATTAATTTGTCCAGCAAAAAACATCCCTCCAATTATCTTATGCTCTAGAGAAAGCTGAAGTTCCTGAGGATCAATACAATCATACTCAATAGCATATGCAGGTCTTGTAAACTCAGCATTTTCAAGTCCTGGAATAGTCCTATACATTTCAATTTGAACATCTTCTGGCAAAGATGAACTCATACCTTGGATATACATTTCCTCTGTATTCCTTCCAATAGGTTCAACAAATAATTGATGACGTTTTTTATCAGCAAATCTTACAACTTTATCCTCAATTGAAGGACAATATCTTGGTCCTGTTCCATGAATTAATCCAGAATATAAAGGCGACCTATGTAAATTATTTCTAATAATCTTATGTGTTTTTTCATTCGTATAAGTCAAATAACAAGGCATTTGATTTTCATCACAGCAAAAATCATTCTCCATTGAAAAAGGTTCAATTACTTCATCACCAGGCTGAATTTCCATTTTAGAAAAGTCAATACTCCTTCTATTAATCCTAGCAGGAGTCCCTGTTTTAAATCTATTAATTTTAATACCTAAATCCTTTAGAACATCTGACAATCTATTAGCCGCTGAAACGCCATCTGGTCCACTTTCATAAGAAACATCTCCTATATGAATACACCCTTTTAAATAAGTTCCTGTAGCTAAAATAATAGCATTAACTTCATAAATAGCACCAATATTAGTCTCCACAGCTTTAACCTTATTATTCTCAACAACAATATTAACAATTTCAGCTTGCTTCAAATATAAATTCTCTTGTTTCTCTAAGGTATTCTTCATCTCAGCTTGATATCTCTTCCTATCAGCTTGAGCTCTTAGAGAATATACAGCTGGTCCTTTGGATGTATTTAACATTTTTAATTGAACATATGTCTTATCAATATTCTTTCCCATTTCTCCACCTAGGCAATCAATCTCTCTAACAATATGTCCCTTAGAACTTCCTCCAATATGTGGGTTGCAGGGCATGTTAGCAATACATTCTAAACTAATTGAAAAAACTAAAGTTTTAAATCCCAATCTTGCTGATGCCAATCCTGCTTCACAACCAGCATGTCCTGCCCCAATTACTGCAATATCGTACTTTCCTGCAAAATAGCTCATTTTCTTTAAATCCCTTCTTAAATAATTTGTTTTTTATGAAACACAAATCAATGTTTGTATGTTCGTAATTTCCATTTATTTCCATATATATTTAGTACATTTCCGATGAAATTCGACAAAATACAACAAAGTTCTCATTATTTTCCTAAACAAAAATTCTTAAAAATTTCATTGATTATATCCTCAGAAACATTTTTCCCTGTAATCTCTCCTAATTCCTCTAAAGCATCTTTAATATAAATAGAGCAAATATCTATTGGTAAATTATTTTTAATAGCCTCTATACTTTTCTCAATTTTATCCTTAGCTCTAGAAATTTTATCTTTGTGTCTCTCATTCATAATAACAATTTCATCGTTAACGTCCATATTCGCCAAATTAAACATTTTTTCTATCTCGACATATAACAAATCTACCCCATCATTATTTTTGGCTGAAATCTTAATTGTGGGCTTTTCTAATTTTGACAAAATATCCTCTAATTTTACATTATTATTTGCAATATCTATTTTATTTAAAATTACTATAGCATTTTTATCGCAAATAATTTCAATAATTTTTTTATCTTCTTCTGTAATATCAGCTGTAATATCAAAAATAGCAATAATTAAATCGGCTTTACTAGCTAAACTTTTTGCTCTCTCCACTCCTATCCTCTCAATTTCATTCTCTGTATTACGTATTCCAGCAGTATCAATTAAATTAATAGGAATTCCATTTATATTAACAAACTCCTCAATTGTATCTCTTGTTGTCCCTTCAATATTACTTACAATCGCCCTCTCTTCTTTTAAAATAGCATTTAATAAAGATGACTTACCTGCGTTAGGTCTTCCTAAAATAACTGTTTTTATTCCATTTTTTAATAATTTTCCTTGATTAAAACTATTTTTAAGTTTATCCAGCAAATCATTTATTTTTGACAATTCCTCCAACACATTTCTATTTTCAACCTCATCAATATCATATTCAGGATAATCAATAGTAACCTCAATAGCAGTTAAAGTATCCAAAATCGCCTTTTCTATAGTAGAAATTCTATTAGATAACTGTCCCTCTAATTGATTTATAGATTCCTTTGCTTCCCTTTCAGACTTAGAATTAATCAAATCAATAATAGCTTCTGCCTGAGACAAATCAATTCTTCCATTTAAAAATGCTCTTTTAGTAAACTCTCCTGGCTCAGCTAAATTTGCACCATTTCTTAAACATATTTCTAAAATTTTTCTTTCCACAACTAATCCACCATGTGTGTTTATTTCACACATATTCTCTGTTGTGTAACTCTTCGGTGCTACAAAATAAGAAACTAAAACCTCATCAATAATTTCTCCATTATCAACAATATGTCCATATTTCATAGTATATCCTTTTATATTTTTATCATTATTTTTAGGAATAAAAATTTTATTCATTATTTCAAAAACATTATCTCCAGATAAACGAATAATACCTATTCCGCCATTAGATAAAGCAGTCGAAATAGCAATAATAGTACTTTCCATAAACTTCCTCCCTCTTGAAATTATGTAAACAAAAAGTCAAAGCGCCTTTAAATTTATACTAGGACCGAACTTTGACTTCGAAATTTATTTAATTACTTTTTATCTATTACAACCCTTCTATGTGGCTCTTCTCCAATACTATAAGTTGTAACTTTCATACTTCCTTGCAATGTAGAATGAAGAATTTTCCTTTCATATGCTGACATAGGCTCTAATATGATCTTTTTTCCTGTTCTAATTACTGTCTTTTCAAGCTTATGTGCTAACTCTTCTAAAAGCTTTTCTCTTTTTTCTCTATAATCACAAATATCAACTGAAATTCTAACTCTTCTCTCTGTGTTCTTATTCCCTACTGCAGATAAAATACTTTGAATAGAATTAATAGTTTCTCCTCTATATCCTATTAGCTTAGAAGCTTGCTCTCCAGAAATAACAACAAATAAATCACTGTTTTTTTCATTAATTTCAAATTTAATTTCTCCGTAAGCATTAGAAAACTCATTAAGAAAAACATTAATATTTTCACTACACTTTCTAACATCATCCTCTGAAGCAACTTTACGCTCTTCATCCCCAGCTGTATTTATTTTTCTAGAAACATCCTCCTTAACAGTTAACTCAACTTTAACAACACGAGGATCAAGAATACTAAAAAATGCTTTTCTTTCGCCATCTTCTAAAACTTTAACATTAACATCCTCTAATTTACATCCAAGCTCCATTAATCCCTTTTCAATTGCTTCATTAGAAGTCTTTCCTTCACTTACAATAGATCTAGCCATATATTTTACTATCCTTTCGTTTCACTCATCATCACATTTGACAACTCACACGCTTTATTTTGTTAAATTAATTCTAATTAAGCCTCTTCCTTTTTATTCATAACTTTATCAACAATAATTTTCTCAAATAATTGTAAAATATTACTTACAAGCCAATACAATGATAAACCTAATGGAGCAATAATAGCAATAACAATAGACATAAAAGGCATCATAGTATTCATACTCTTAGTCATATCTTGCATTCCCTCTAAAGCCTCATCAGCTTCACTTTTTTTCTCTTCTTCCTTATCATCTTTTTTTGTCTTAGTCATATTATTAGAAATTTTAATATTAGCAAAAGTAACTAATACATACAAAATTGGAATAATAAGAACTTTCCAATCAGTCAAATTCTGTTGAGGAACCTTACTTAAATCAAGTCCTAAAAAATCCATGTTTAAATTAACTTTGTCATCCTCTGCTCCATATTTTTCAATTATTTTAATCTCTGGATAACTTGCTCTTTCACCACTATTCTCTAATTCCTTCAAATAATGATTAATAACAGAAACCTCTTCTTTTTCATCCTCTTCACTTACAGTATTTTGAGCAGCATTCTCTCCTATTACAGTATTATCAATTATATTTTCCTCATCATTAATTTTAATTTCAGCTACAGAAGAATTTGAAACAAAAATTTCCTTGTCCAACTTCTTCATATAAGTTAAAGGTTTACTAACCAAATAAAAAACAGAAATAAAAATTACAAACTGTAAAATAGCACCAACACATCCAGATAAAGGATTCGTCTTCTCTCTCTTATATAACTCCAATATTTCTTGATTTAGTTTTTCTGGATCCTTCTTATACTTAGCTTGTAATTTATTAGTCTCCTCTTGAATCTTAGCAGACTTTCTCATAGACTTCTGTTGCCAAATAGAAATAGGAAGCCACACAATTTTGAGTAAAATAGTAAATAAAATAATTGCAATTCCATAATTCTTCACAAATTCATAAATAAAATTTAGCACATAGCCCAATAAATTAGCAATTGTATCAAACATTTAAAAAGCTCCTTTCTAAAAAAATTATTTTAAAGGATCATATCCACCCTTAGAAAAAGGATTACACCTTAAAATACGTAAAATTCCTTTATATAAGCCTTTAAATACCCCATACTTCTCAATCGCCTGTTTAGTATACTCAGAACACGTTGGATAAAACTTACAATTTGAACCATGATAATTCATAATCGGTGAAATCATCTTCTTATAAAAATTAATTAATCCAATAAAAAACCTTTTCATTTAATAATTCCAAACTTTAAAAATGCTTTATTTAAATCCTTAGATATTATTTCAAAACTAGCATCTTCTATATTAGCTTTTTTATTCCAAATAAAAACAATATCATAACTAGACACTTCAGTAAAACAAAATCTTTGGTAGCTCGCTCTAATAAGCCTCTTTATCCTATTTCTTTTAACAGCCTTACATAGCTTAGAACTAATTGCAATTCCTATTCTATTATATCCAAGCCTATTATTTAAAAAATAAACAATAACTTGTTTTCCAATATAATATTTCCCTTTACTAAAAACATTTTTAAATTCATAATTCATTTTCAAAGTTTTAATTCTTTTCATACAAATCCATTCCCTTTACTATATACATTCAGGTACAAACAGAATGAAAGAAAACTTTTCAAATGACCTTTAATAATGATTAAAAAAGGTCACTCTATTGTGACCCTAAATTAAGCACATAATTTCTTTCTCCCTTTAGCACGTCTAGCACTTAAAACTTTTCTTCCTTGTTTAGTAGACATTCTAGCTCTAAAACCATGAACTTTCTTATTCTTTCTCTTTTTAGGTTGATATGTTCTCTTCATAACTTTCTTCACTCCTCTATTGCTTTATTTTAATAATTAACTGTTTACACAATTAATTGATTCACGTAATAATCTTAGTTATTATACACCAAATATACTAATTATGTCAATATATTTTTAATAAAAAAACTCAATTTTATTTCTTATTATTACTTGACTAAATGAGCAATTTTTTGATAATATTATACAAAATAATTATATACTAATGAAAATGTTATTTAATGGTCTTTTTTCGCGTAAATTAAATAACTTTTTTATTTTTATCAAATTTCCTATTATAATCACATAATATTTTTACATAAAAACTTTGCATATTAAATTCTTATAAAGAAAGGGCGTATTATAATGACTAAAGAAAACTCAATTGAAATATGGAACAAAGCTAAGGAACTATTAAAACAAGAAACAACGGAAATATCCTTTGTAACCTGGATACAACCATTAGAACTAAAAAACTTCAATGACAACATAATCATACTATCCGCCTCAAACACATATCAAAGAGACTATATAGAAGCACAATATCTTGATTTAATAACAAACACCTTTAATTTCATAACACATAAAAAATGTCAAGTATTCATAAAACTTGAAACAGAAGACACAAACTTCTTAATGAACAAAAATACGTCAAGCAACAATAAAGTATTTATGTACTCAGGAGTAAACCCAAAATACACATTCTCAAACTTTGTAGTAGGAAATAATAACAAATTTGCTCATGCAGCAGCAATGGGAGTAGCAGAATCACCTGGAGCAAAATACAATCCATTTTTCATATATGGAGGAGTAGGACTAGGAAAAACACACTTAATGCACGCAATTGGAAATCATATATTATTACACAATGTAAATGCAAAAGTATTATATGTAACATCAGAAGACTTCACAAATCAACTAGTAAACTCATTAAGAGACCAAACAACAGCAAAATTTAGAGAAAAGTACAGAAATATAGACGTCTTATTAATTGACGATATTCAATTCATAGCAGATAAGAAAAGTACACAAGAAGAATTTTTCCACACATTTAATACTCTATATGAAGCAGGAAAGCAAATAATAATTTCAAGTGATAAGCCACCAAAGGATATAAGCTTATTAGAAGAAAGACTAAAATCCAGATTTGAATGGGATTTAATTGTAGACATATCAAGTCCTGATTATGAAACAAGATATGCAATATTAAAAAAGAAAGCACAACAACAAAATATAATAATAAGTGATGAAATATTATCCGCAATAGCAACAAGAGTAGATAAAAATGTTAGAGAATTAGAAGGCACATTTAAAAAAGTTGTAGTAGAAGCAACACTAAAAAATTGTCCAATCACAATGGAAATGACACAAAAAGCAATTGATGAAATTGTTGCAAAAACACAAAAAGTACTATCAGCAGATTATATACAAGAAGTAGTAGGAAAATACTTTAAAGTTGAACCAGCTGATTTAAAAGGAGCTAAACGTTCAAATGATGTAACACTACCAAGACAAATAGCAATGTATCTATGTAGAAATGTTGCACAAATGTCAACACCACAAATAGGGAAGGCATTTGGTAATAGAGACCACTCCACAGTAATGCATGCATGTAATAAAATTGAAAAAAACATGCAAACAGATTCAAATACAAAACTAATTGTGGAAAGTGTTAAAAGTTTATTATTATCAAACAACTAATTCTAATAACAACAAAAAACAAAAATTTAATAAAACATATTTTTGTAAAATCAATGTTTGTTAATAAATTTTTAATCACTACGAGCTCAAAGATTATATTTGTTTTCCACAACTAAATGTTAATAATCAGTTAATAAAATGTGGAAAAGAATAAAATGTGGAAAAAAAAATAATAATGTTGAAAAATAAAAAAAATATCCACAAAGTTATCCACGCCTATTTCCGTAGGGAAATAAATACTTAAAATAGTTTTCCACACAATTCACATATACTACTAATACTACTACTAAATATTATATATTATTAATAAAAAAGAAAGGAAAAAATTCAATGAAAATCATTTGTGAAAAAGAAAAAATCATGAAAGCCCTTAATTCCGTAACAAAAGCAGTTGCTATAAGAACAACAATGCCAATATTAGAAGGAATATTAATACAAACGAATAAAAATGAGATAAAATTAACTTGTTATGATCAAGAAATAGGAATAGAATATATAATAAATGATTGTACAATAGAAGAAGAAGGATCAACAGTAGTAAATGCAATAATGTTTACAGAAATAATAAAAAAATTACCTGATACAGAAATAAAAATAAATATAAACGAAAAAAATCTATTAGTTATAGAATGTGAAGGATCTCTATATAAATTAGCAACAATGAAACCAGAAGAATTCCCAGAGTTACCAAAAATAACAGTAGAAAAATCAGTAGAAATTGAGCAAAATACACTAAAAGACATGATAAGAAAAACTATATTTGCAATAAGTTCAGAAGAAAATAGACCAATATTTACAGGATGTTTATTTGAAGTAAAAGAAAACAAACTAAACATAGTAGCAGTAGATGGATTTAGACTAGCATGGAAAAGCAAATTTTTACAAAAACAAACAGAAGACTTTTCAGCAGTAATACCAGGAAGAACACTAACAGAAATAAACAAAATATTAGCAGACTCCTTTGATACAGTAACAATAGGAATAGAAAAAAATCAAGCATTATTTGAAATAGAAAATTGTAAAATAGTAACAAGACTATTAGAAGGAGAATTCCTAAACTACTCAAAAGTAATACCAGAAAAATGGGAAACAAGGATAAGAGTAAATAGAAGCATAATATCAAATTGTTTCGAAAGAATAAGTTTAATATCATCATCAAGTATAGAAAAAGAGAAAAAATATCCAGTAAAAGTAGAAGTAGAAGTAGGAAAAATAACAATATCATGTACAAATCAAACAGGAGATGCAAAAGAAGAACTATTTGTAACAACAGAAGGAAAAGCAATAGAGGTAGGCTTCAATCCAAAATATTTCTTAGATGTATTTAGAAATATAGATGATGAAGAAATATACATTGATATGGGAACAAACATATCACCATGTATAATTAGAAGTATAGAAGAAGAAGGAGACTACAAATACATGGTATTACCAATAAGATTAAAAAATGATTAAAAACAAAGCTATTATCCACAGTTAGTGCTCTAATTGTGGATAAAATAGGAGAAAAGATGTACATAAAAGAACTAAAAATACAAAATTTTAGAAATTATAAAGAACAAGAAATAAAATTTAATAAAAATATAAACATATTGCATGGAGACAATGCACAAGGAAAAACCAATATATTAGAAGCAATATATTTAATCTCATTTGGAAAATCTTTTCGAACAACAAATGACAAAGAATTAATAAAAAAAGGAGAAAATTATACTAATATAGAAATAAACTATCAAAAAAAAGATAGAGAAGGAAAAATAAAAATAAATATATCAGACAAAAAAAATATATTTATAAATGGAATAAAAATAAAAAAACTAAGTGAATTATTAGGAAAAATAAATATAGTAATATTTACACCAGAAAATATAAATATAGTAAAAAATGGACCAGAAGAAAGAAGACGTTTTTTAAATATAATGATAAGCCAACTTAGAGCTAACTATGTATATAATTTAAATACATATATGCAAACACTAAAACAAAGAAATAATTATTTAAAAAAAGGTATATGTAACAACGAAATGCTAGACATATGGGATGAAAAACTAGCAGAACATGCAGAAAAAATATATTTATATAGAAAAGAATTTATAGAAAAAATACAAGAAAAGATACAAGAAATTCATAAAGAAATAACAAATGAAGAAATAATTATACAATATAAATCAGATTTTACAAATAAAGAAGAATTATTAGAAAAATTAAAAGGACATAGGAAAATAGACTTAATTAGAGGATATACAACAGTTGGAACACATAGAGATGACTTTAAAATACTAATAAATGGGGAAGAAGTAAAAGTATTTGGTTCACAAGGACAAAATAGAACCTCAATACTATCCCTGAAATTAGCAGAACTTCAAGTAATATATGAAGACATAGGAGAATATCCAATACTACTATTAGATGATTTTATGTCAGAACTAGACGAAAAAAGAATATCCAACTTTTTAAATAATATAAAAAATATACAAGTAATAATAACCTGTACAAAAAATATAGAAATAAAAAACAGTAAATCACTTAATGTAATAAGTGGAGAAATAAAATAATAATTAAATATTTTTAAATTTTGCTTGACAAAATTAAAAATTAAAAATAAACTATAAAAGGTAAAAAAGAGTTTTACATTAGAAAGTGAGGAACAATGGAAGAAAAATATAATCATGAATATGGCGCCAATCAAATACAAGTATTAGAAGGACTAGAAGCTGTAAGAAAAAGACCAGGTATGTACATAGGTTCAGTATCAATAAGAGGTTTGCATCATTTGGTATATGAAATAGTGGACAACTGTGTAGATGAAGCACTAGCAGGATACTGTAGCCATATAACAGTAAAAATAGAACCAGGAAATGTAATCTCTGTAGAAGATGATGGTAGAGGAATTCCAGTAGAAATACATCCAAAAACAGGAATTTCAACAGCAGAAACAGTTTATACAGTATTACATGCTGGTGGAAAATTTGGTGGAGATAGTGGATACAAAGAATCTGGAGGTCTACATGGCGTAGGATCTTCGGTTGTAAATGCATTATCAGAATGGACAGAAGTTACAATACAAAGAGATGGTGGAATCTATCAAATGAAATTTGAAAGAGGAAAAACAGTTCAATCACTACAAAAAATAGGAGACTCTGATAAAACAGGAACAAAGGTTAGATTTTTAGCTGATAATACAATATTCGAAACAACAGAATATAGTTATGAAACACTAGAAGACAGATTTAGAGAAATGGCATTTTTAACAAAAGGATTATATATAAGTATAGAAGACTTAAGAGAAGAAACACCAAAAAAAGCAGAATTTTGTTTTGAAGGTGGACTAAAATCATTTGTAGAATATTTAAATAAAAGCAAAGAAAAAATAAATGATACACCAATATTTATAGAAAAAACAGTACAAGACATTCCAGTAGACGTTTCACTTCAATATACAACAGCATATAATGAAAACATATTATCATTTGTAAATAATGTAAGGACAATAGAAGGTGGAACACACTTAGAAGGATTTAAAAGAGGACTAACAAAAGTATTCAATGAATATGCACGTTCTCATAATTTCCTTAAAGAAAAAGACTCAAACCTACAAGGAGAGGATATAAGAGAAGGTTTAACAGCAGTAGTATCAATAAAAATAAAAGATCCACAATTTGAAGGACAAACAAAAACAAAATTAGGAAACAGTATAGTAACAGGAATAGTACAAACAGCAGTAGTAGACGTATTAAGTGCATTTTTAGAAGAAAATCCAAACGTAGCAAAAACCATACTTGATAAATGTATAAGTGCAGCACATGCAAGAGAAGCAGCAAGAAAAGCAAGAGAATTAATAAGAAAAAAGAGTTCTCTAGAAGTAACAACATTGCCAGGAAAACTTGCAGACTGTAGTAGTAAAGACGCAGACAAATGTGAAGTATATATAGTCGAAGGAGACTCAGCTGGTGGTTCAGCAAAACAAGGAAGGAATAGAAAATATCAAGCAATACTACCACTTTGGGGAAAGATGCTAAATGTAGAAAAATCAAGAGCAGACAAAATATACAATAATGACAAATTAAAACCAGTAATTCAAGCAATAGGAGCAGGAATAGGAGCAGACTTTGACGTAACAAAAATACGATATGGAAAAGTAGTAATAATGGCAGATGCTGACGTAGACGGAGCACACATTAGAACACTATTATTAACATTCTTCTTTAGATATATGAGACCTTTAATAGAAGAAGGACATGTATTTTTGGCACAACCACCACTATTTAAAATATCAAAAAAAGGAATGGAAGACATATACTGGTATGAAGAAGACATGTCAGGTGTATATAAAATTCTTGAGGAAAGAGGGGTTGCAAGAGACCAAGTGAGTATACAAAGATACAAAGGTCTTGGAGAAATGAACCCAGAACAACTATGGGAAACTACAATGGACCCACAAAACAGAATATTTGTAAAAGTAACAGTTGAAGATGCAGCAAAAGCAGACGAGATATTCCAAGTATTAATGGGAGATGAAATTGAACCACGTAGAAACTTTATAGAGAAAAACGCAAAATTCGTTAAAAACTTAGACATATAATAGTAAAAAAAGACATATAATATAATTTTAATATATATTTATGTCTTTTTATATAATAGGAAAGCAATCAATAATAAAAATTATATTTAGAAAAAATATCATAAAATAAAAGGATAAAATATGAACAATAATTTACCAATCGTAAAGAAAAATGAATTACCAGAGAAAATAAAAAAAGTAACAATAAAAGCACGGGAAAATTATAGGAAGTAGTTTATTATTTGGAATATCAACAATAGCATTCGTGGGAGGAACAGCATTTTTTCCACCACTAGCAATACCACTAGCGGCAATAGAATTATATGCAGCACAAACAGTATTAAACAATACAAAATATAAAAGTTTCAAAGATTTAGCATTTGTTGCAGGAAAAAAAGGAAAAAATATAAAAATATATCAAGACGTTGTAAGACCCGATATATCTAAACAAATAATAGGACTAGACAAAAGAGAAAAACTAGGATTTCTTCAATTACAAGCGCTCGTAGGAATGACAAAATTTGATGAATTAGATAGAAAAGGAAATCCACAAACAATAGAAACAGATAGTCATGGTATAATAAGAAATACATTTCAAAAATTAAATGAATTAGGATATTTACAAAATTATACTGAAAGACATATAAAAGACAGCAGGCTTATAATGCCAAAGTTAGCTTTTGCAAATACAGAAATAAACAAAAAAGTTCCAATATATAATATGACATTTCAGAAATCATCAAGACAAATTGACTTTGAAGATCCAAGCTTTAGAAGAATGTTCCCTTTAGTATTCAGTAAAAGAGGGATATTAGCAAAAAGAGGATATACATTAGAAAAAGACGAAGAAGGCAGAATAGTAATAAACTATGGAAAAGGCAAACCAAAAGAAAGAGAACCAATAGTGCAAGAAAAAACAGACTTTAGAGAAAGGATAAGAGAAGAAGAAAGCTTAGAATCACAAAAACAAAAAATAGAGCAATTTATGAAAAAGCAAAATTTAGAAAGACCAAATCAAACAATACATCTGGATAAAGAGGAATAAAAAAAAGCAAAAATGTTAGAAAAAATTTCTAACATTTTTTTATAAAATATATTGACAATATTTACCATATATGATAATATGCTGTAGAAGAAAGGAGGAACAATGAAAAAAATCACAATTCATATTATAAACAATGTGAGAGGAATGAAGTATAATAATGAAAATTGAACAAATACCTGCTGTTCAAAATTGGTTGCCATATGAAAAGATTTTAGAAAAAGGCATAATAAAAATGAAAGATTTATCATATATAAAGATATTAAGAATTTATCCTATAAACTATAATCTAAAATCAGACTTAGAAAAAGAAGCAATCTTAAACTCCTACATAAATTTATTCAAGACAACAAATTTAAATTTCCAAATTTTAATTCAAAGTAAAAAAGAAGACTTAGGGAATAACATTAAAAATCTAAAGAAAAATAAAATCTATGAAGAACTACAAAAGAAATATATTGAGTACATACAATATCTAAATAAAATTAAAAAATCATCAAGTAAAAATTTTTATCTAATAATAAAAGAAATATCCCAAGAAAAAGCAGAGAACACAAAAATAGAAAATCTACAAAATGAATATCTAAAAATAAAAGACAGCCTATCAAGATGTGGTAATATTGTATCAGAATACACAGAAGAAAAAGAAATAATAGAGATTATTGCATCATTTTTAAATTCTAAAAATTAAAAAGGAGATGAAGCCTATTGAAAACTACATAGAAGGAATATTTAGAAAAAAAGACTATATAAGTCCATCATATATTAACTTAAAAAATCCAAGATATATAGAAATAGAAGGAACATACTATTCCTGTTTATTAATTGTGGATTATTTAAGAGAACAAAATGAACTTATATTCAAAAATCTAATTGAAACAAATGAAAATATATACATATCAATATACTATGAAAAACAAGATACATATAAAGTAATAAAGGACTTGACATATAATATAGGAAATGTTGGAGTAGAAATAGAAAACATAGGAAATGCAAGACAAGATGCAGAAATAGCAGCATATACATACAATGACGCAAAATATATAAGAAAAGAAATGCAGATAAACAATCAAGAACTATATTATATATATACATATGTAACAATATTTTCAAATGACAAAAAAGAAATAGAAAACAAAATAAATAAAATAGAAGGAATCTTACGAAGTCAAGGATTAATACCAAAAAGAGCATATTTTAGACAAGAACAAACTTATAAATCATGTCTTCCATTTGCACAAAATAATATAGATATAAAAAATGTATCAAAAAGAAACATATTAACAAATTCAATTCCAGCAACATATCCATTTATCTCATCATCAATATATGACGAAACAGGAATATTTATAGGAACAAATATATATAATGATTCACTCATATTTATTGATAGATATAATAGAGAAAAATATAAAAATTCAAATATAAGTATATTTGGAACATCAGGATCTGGAAAATCATATTTTACAAAGTTAATGATATTAAGAAGTGCACTATTTGGATTAGAACAATTTATAATTGATCCAGATAGAGAATATGAAAAAATAACAAAAGAATTAAAAGGTACAATCATAAAATTAGGACCATCCTCTGAAACCTACATAAACATACTAGACATACGACAAGAAAGCTTAGAAGATAATCAACAAGGATATCTCGCAACAAAAATAAACAAAATAATAGGATTTTTCAATTTAATATTTGGAAAATTACAGGAAGACGAAAAAGCAATTTTAGAAGAAAAGTTAATTCTAACCTATAATAAAAAGGGAATAACATTTGAAGACAAAACACTATTCAAAAATGGAAAATTTAAAACAACAGAGGATATGCCAATATTAGAAGACCTATATAAAAATTTAGAAGGCATAATGAGAATAAAAATGCTGCCATTTATAAGTGGATCAATGAAATTTTTAAATAATCATACAAATGTAAAATTAGACAATCAATTAATAGTTGGTGACATATATGAATTAGGAGAAGAAAATATGAAATTTGGTATGTTTATTTTTATTGAGTTATTTTGGGACAAAGTAAAAAAAGACAGAACAAAAAAGAAAGCTATATACTTAGATGAAATTTGGCAGCTAATAGGAATAACATCAAATAAAGAAGTTGCAAGTTTTATTTATAAAATATTTAAAACTATTAGAAAATATGGAGGATCAGCAGTAGCCATAACACAAGATATTTCAGATCTATTTAGCTTAGAAGGAGGAATATATGGTAAAAGCATAATTAATAATTCAGAGATAAAATCATTTTTCAATTTAGAAGAAGAAAACATACTAGTATTAGATAAAAACATTAAATTATCAAATAAAGAAAAAATAGAAATAAAATCATTAAAAAAGGGTGAATGTGTTATGTTCGTAGGGAAAGAGCACATATTAGCAAAAATAGAATCAGCCGAATTTGAAAAAGAAACAATAGAAAGGAAGTGAGTATAATAAAAAGTGTATTAACAGCAATGGGAAGTCCAGAACATCATAAAGAACTAAGAAACAGCGACATACAAGTTATTGCAAATGATATACAATACAAAGAAGGAATATTAGAATATCTAAACGAAAGCATAGATATCAATTATTTAGTATTAGATGATAATTTGCCTGGAGAAATAAGCACAAAAGATCTAATAGAAAAAATAAAAGAAAAAAACAACAGAATAAAAATAATTTTAATAACTCAGCAAACCAATGACGCCGTAAAAGTTTATAAAAAAATAAATAAGTATAATATATTTGAAATAATATCATCAATAAATAATGAAGATCCATATATAAAACAATATGTATTACAAAACATAGGAGAGAAAAAATCAGGAGAAATATTAACTATATTAGGGACAAATGGAATAGGAAAAAGTCTATTTACAGTAACCTTCGCACAAAACATTCAAAACAAAAAAGTATTAATAATAGATTTTGATTTATTAGGAAGTAACCTTTATATATTACTAGGAGTAAAAAAAATACAAAAGAAAATAAACAAAATAGAAGAAGATAAAAAGAAGAAAATATGCCATAAAAATAAAAATATAATTGACTATAACCCTACGGACTCAAGCAAGAATGAATATAATATATTTAATAATGTTATTCAAACAAAATATAAAATAGACTTTATATCAGGAGCAAATCTATTAGCAGATTTTATGAATTATGAAGAATTCGACCCAATAATACAAAACATAAATAAATTAAAAGAACAATATGACCTTATTATAATTGACACATCAAATAACTTCTTTTTTGAAATTACAAAACGATTAATAGAAATATCCAATAAAGCTATATTCATATCAGGAGCAAATGTATTAGAAGTTAGAAAATCAAAAGACTTGTTAGAGATATACAAAGAATGGGGTATAGAAAACGAGAAAATAAATATATTATTTAACAAATATACGAAAGAAAGTATAGAAGATGAAATTTTAAAAAATATATTTAGAGAATATAATACTATAGGAAAAATAAATTTAAATGAGTACTATGACAAAGCAATAAACACAAATAATGTAAAAATAAGAGAAATACAAAAAGAACTCAATCAAATAAGAAAAAAGATAGAAGAAGAAAAAAGGAGGCTATATGGAACTAAGCAATACCTTACAAAACAATCTAATACAATCAAACATTGATATAGAAAAAGGACAAAATACATTTTTAAACTCAACAATGGGGAAAATAATAAACATGGGGTTAAACACAGGAATACGTACATTGCTACCTAATATTATAGAAGACCAAGTAATAGAAATAAAAGACGCAATATTGCAAAATGGATTTAAAGCAGGAATAAAAGAAGCAATAAATTCAGCAATAGACTTAGGAAAAAGTGTACAAGGAATAATAACAGGAAAATTTGAAAACATATCTCAAGCACGAAATGCAATAAAGACAGGGGGAATAATAGACTCAGTATCAGAACTGTTAAACTTAGCAGTAAACAAATCAGTAAAAAACAACTTAATTCCAAACTCGATTGGCAGTATAATAAAGAAAGGAAAAAATGTCATATTAGAAACAATAGAAACAAATATAGAAAACAATTTTAACAATCAATTAAAATCTTTAGAATATTTATCAAAATACGAAAATAACTGGAGAGAATATTACAAAAACCAAGATTTTGTAGGGATGGAAAGAGAATATGGCAAGATAAAAACAATATTAAAAAATATTTTACCAATAGAACAAACAATAAAAGAAGCAAGACAAATTGAAAATATACATTTATTAATAAAAAACAGAGGACAAGACTTTAATTTAACAAAAGAAGAATTAGAATTATCAAAAAAATTAGTTGGATAAATAAAGTCTAAAAAATAAAGAAAAACAAGAATAAAACATTACAAAAGCATAATAAAAACATTTTAATAAATACTACAAATTGTAAGACAAAAATATAGTTCATAAAAATAACGTAAATGTATGATTAATATCAATAAAATACAACAAAAAACTTAAAAAATTCCTTGCAATTTTTAAATCACTTTAGTATAATAAACCTAGCAAAACAATAGCAAGGAAAGAGGTAAAAGATGGACGACAACAATAACAACAATAATGAAGAATTCATAGAAGGAAAAATAATAAACCGTGACATTGAAGAAGAAATGAGAACAGCATATATTGATTACGCAATGAGTGTAATTGTGCAACGTGCATTACCAGATGTAAAAGATGGTTTAAAACCTGTACACAGAAGAATTCTATATACAATGTATGAAGATGGACTAACCCATGACAAGCCATACAGAAAATCAGCAACAACAGTTGGTGACGTTTTAGGTAGATACCATCCACATGGTGACTCATCAGTATATGATGCAATGGTTAGACTTGCTCAAGATTTTTCAATGAGATATCAATTAATTGATGGACATGGAAACTTTGGGTCTATAGATGGAGATGGAGCAGCAGCATATCGTTATACTGAAGCAAGAATGACAAAAATTTCTGAAACAATACTAGAAGACATAGAAAAAAATACAGTAGACTTTATGCCTAACTTTGATGGAATAAGGCAAGAACCACAAGTATTACCATCAAAAGTTCCAACATTACTTTTAAATGGATCATCAGGAATAGCTGTTGGTATGGCAACAAATATACCACCACACAATTTAACAGAAATTCTAAATGCAGTAATAAGAATAGTAGAAAAAAGAGAAGCAAAAGAAGAAATAACAGACAGTGAACTATTTAGTATAGTAAAAGGACCAGACTTTCCAACAGGAGCAACAATATTAGGAAGAGAAGGAATAAAAGAAGCATATACAACAGGAAAAGGAAAAATATCACTACGAGCAGAAGCAGAAATAGAAGAAATGTCAGGAAATAGACAAAAAATAATAGTATCATCTTTGCCATATCAAGTAAACAAAGCAAAACTAATTGTTGACATTAACCAACTTGCAAGAGACAAGAAAATAGAAGGAATATCAGAAGTTAGAGACGAATCAGATAGAGAAGAAAAAGTAAGAGTAGTAATAGAATTAAAAAGAGATGCAAATGCAAAAGTAATACTAAATCAATTATACAAATACACACAGATGCAAGACTCATTTGGTATTATAATGCTTGCGCTCGTAGATGGACAACCTAAAATATTAACATTAAGACAATGCCTAGAATATTTTATAGAACATAGAAAAGACGTAATAGTACGTAGAACACAATTCGACTTAGACAAAGCATTGGCAAGAGCACATATCTTAGAAGGATTAAAAATAGCAATCGATAATATCGATGAAGTAATAAAAATCATTAGAGGTTCATATGACGATCCAAAAGAAAGATTAATGGAGAGATTTGGACTAGACGATATACAAGCACAAGCAATTCTAGATATGAGACTAAAAACACTATCAGGATTACAAAGAGAAAAAATCGACGAAGAATACAAACAATTAATGGAACTAATAGAGCATTTAAGACAAATACTTGCAAACGAAAACTTAGTATATGACATAATAAAAGAAGAATCACAAGAAATGATAGACAAGTATGGAGATGAAAGACTAACAAAAATAATATCAGCAGAAGGTGAGATAGCAGATGAAGATCTAATAAAAGAAGAAAAATCAATAATAGCATTAACACACTTTGGATACATAAAAAGAATGCCAATTGATACATACAAAAGTCAAAAAAGAGGAGGAAAAGGAATTACAGGAATAACAACAAGAGAAGAAGACTTTGTAAAACAAATCTTTACCGCATCAACACATGACTTAATCTTATTCTTCAGCAACAAAGGAAAGCTATACAAACTAAAAGGATATGAAATACCAGAGGGAAGTAGAACTGCTAGAGGAACTGCAATCGTAAACCTTCTAGCACTTGAAAGCGGAGAAAAAATATCAGCGATTATACCAATAAAAACAATAGATGAAGAAGCATATTTACTAATGGGAACAAGAAGTGGACTAATTAAGAAAACAAAACTATCAGAATACGCATCAGGAAAGAAAACAGGACTAATTGCAATAACATTAAAAGACGAAGACGAATTAATAGATGTACGTTTAACAGATGGACAAAATGATGTAGTACTTGTAACTAAAAAGGGACTAAGCATAACATTTAACGAGAAAGACGTACGACCAGTAGGAAGAACAGCACAAGGTGTAATAGGGATGAAACTAAACACAGACGATAGTGTAGTAGGAATGGAACCAATAATAGACAGAAAAACAGGAACACTACTTGCAATTACAGAAAACGGTTTCGGAAAAAGAACAGAACTAGAAGAATACAGAGTACAAACTAGAGGTGGAAAAGGAATAATAACATACAAAATAACACCAAAAACAGGAGACATTGTAGGAATAAAAATTACAAATGATGACGATGACGTAATGATGATTACAGACCAAGGAGTAGTAATCCGCATCAAAGCTAATGAAATCAGCATATTAGGCAGAAACACACAAGGTGTTACCCTAATGAGAACAAATGATGGTGGAAAAGTAGTAAGTATTGAAACAATAAAAGAAGATGACGAAACCGAAGAAACTAGCGAAGAAATGACAGAAAAAACTTCTGATGAAAATTTAAAAGATACAACAACAGAAAATGAAGAAAAAACTTCTGATGAAAACCCAAAAGAAACAACAGATAATAAAGAATAAAACACTGAAGAAAATTGAAAATAAATACCAACGAAATTTCAGATGAAACAAAATAATAAAGTGCTGAACGCGTAGAGAAACAAAAGAAAGCAAACCCCAAAAATAAAGAAAACATATAAATATAAAACCTAAATTGTTCTATTGGACAATTTAGGTTTTAGCTATTAATATGTTAGAATGGGCAATATATAAAAAAGCAATTAACAATTATTCCAAACTTCATTTTAGTTTATCATAAGTAACCTGTTTCTATCAAAATAAAATTATTAAAAATTATAAGAATAACAATTGTAAAATACACTTTTAGATAAGTATTCTAAAATATGTGTAGGTAAAAAATGCCTATATTATCTTAATTCATACTTTAGATGTTAAATATCAGGAAAGCTATTGAGAAAAATGTCATTTTATGATATAAAATATAATAGAAATATTATAAACTGAGGGACTAGAAAATATGGAAGAAATAATAAAAGAAATAGAACAATTTAATAAAGAAAGAGACTGGGACAAATTTCACACACTAGAAAACCTAGCAAAATCAATCTCAATCGAAGCAGGCGAACTTTTAGAATGCTTTCAATGGGACTCTGAAAAATACAATAAAGAAGAAGTATGCGAAGAGCTTGCAGACGTATTTACATACTGTATCCAAATGACGATGAAACTAAATGTAAAACCAGAAGAAATAATACTAAAGAAGTTAGAAAAAACAAAGAAAAAATATCCAGTAGAGAAAGCAAAAGGAATAAGTACAAAATATAATGAATTATAACAATACTAAGAAGGAGAAAAAATATATGAATAATATTTTTATTGAATATCCTAAGTGTTCAACTTGTAAAAGAGCAAAAAAATGGTTAGAAGAAAACAAAATTAAATGTATAGAAAGAAACATTATTACAGAAACACCAACAATAAAAGAATTAAATGAATGGATACAAAAAAGTAAAAAAGAAACAAAAAAATGGTTTAATACAAGTGGATTAAAATACAGAGAATTAAATTTAAAAGAAAAATTAGATACATTGACAGAAAAAGAAAAAATAAAATTATTAGCAAGCGATGGAATGCTAATAAAAAGACCAATACTAATAACTGAAAATGGAATATTTATAGGATTTAAAGAAAAAGAGTGGAAGACATTGTTATAATAAGAAAATGTTAGAGAAATAATTTATAAATTTTATAAGTAAATTTAAAACAAATGTAATTTAACTCATAACCCGAAGGTCGTAAGTTCGAGTCTTACCCCCGCAACCACAAATTTTATTAGAGTCGCAAGAGATTGTGGACTCTTATTTTTTTGACTAAAAT
>CATKDT010000045.1 GCA_949746675.1 uncultured Clostridia bacterium | reverse complement strand
TTTTTCATACTGACCATCTGCCAATAGTACTGTTTCTAATACTTCTCTTGCTTTTGCTTCATTGTATTTTTCTCCTGCATTTTCTGCTCTATTAAATATTCCCTTGTCGCTAAATACTGAGCTTAGTCCAACAGCAGCAAGTATTAGTAACACGATTAGGGTCACTTATTGTGCATATTAATATTTTATTTATCTTAAAACATTTATTACATAAGTCTTTTATTGATGCTCCTAGATGATACATTTCTTTATCATCTATAATTGTAAATATGCATCATACATCTGTCCATTAAAGATTATTCTTTGCTTAATATTTTCTTCTAATTGTATATATCATAATTCTTTTCTCTTTATTTCGTATTTTTTCTTATTTTTTCCTAATTTCTAAAACTTATTAGAATATTGTTTTATTATTTATATATATATAAGTTTTCACAAAGTTATGTAAACATTATAGCTTTTTTATTTATATTTACTGCTATAAGCCATATGCAATCAAATTAAAGTATATAATAGGTGCATATTTTTAGAATTTTTAATTGTACAATAATTATATATTTTATTACAAATTTATACAAAAAATGACTATTTTAAAAAATTGTTTAGAAAGGAATAATGTAAATAATGAAAAACCTTATAATCCCTAAAAATCATAGTGGAGTCAGTAAAACTTTGCGTTTACCTGAAAATATTGTAGACGCTATTCAATCAATATCTGACGAAAAAAACTTATCTTTTAATAGAGTTGTAATTGAATTTTTAAAATTTGGTTTGGATAATTATGATGATCCAGATAATAGTGATAAAGTTGGTTAATAATATTTACTATAATAATTTGATTTTAATTTAAAAGGCTGCATTAAATGTTAGAAAAATCTAATATTTAATACAGTCTTAAAAGTTTACGTAAATTTGTAATTGATCAAATTTACTCTATTCATTTTTTATTATTAATACATTCCACCCATATCAGGTGCATCATTATGTCCACAGCATTCTTTCTTTTCTGGAATATCTGTTACTATGCTTTCTGTTGTTAATATCATTGAAGCTATTGATGCTGCATTTTGTAATGCACTTCTTGATACTTTTGTTGGATCTACTATTCCAGCTTTTTTCATATCAACGTATTTCTCATTCTTAGCATCAAATCCAATTCCTTCTTTTTCACTCTTTACTTTTTCAACTATAACTGCTGGTTCTAATCCTGCATTTATAGCTATTTGTCTTGCTGGCTCTTCAAGCGCTTTTAATATAATATTTCCACCAACTTTTTCATCATCTTCTAGTTTTTCGACTACTTTTGTTAGTTCTGGAATTATATTAATATATGCTGTTCCACCGCCTGGTAATATTCCTTCTTCAACAGCTGCTCTTGTTGCGGATAAAGCATCTTCAATTCTTAATTTTCTATCTTTCATTTCTACTTCCGTTGCAGCTCCTACTCCAATAACAGCAACTCCCCCTGATAATTTTGCAAGTCTTTTTTCTAGTTGCTCTTTATCATATTCACTCTTTTCGTCAGCTATTTGTGCTTTTAGTTGTCCTACTCTATCAGCAATTAGTTGTTTGTCTCCTGAGCCACCTACTATAATTGTTTCATCTTTGCTTATTTTTACTTGTTTTGCTCTTCCTAATTGAGTAATTGCTGTATCTTTTAATTCAAGTCCTAAATCTCCAGTAATTACTTCTCCACCAGTTAATATTGCCATATCTTGTAACATTTCTTTTCTCTTGTCACCATATCCTGGTGCTTTTACAGCAACTACATTTAATACACCTCTTAATTTGTTTAGAATTAATGTTGATAGTGCTTCTCCTTCGATATCGTCACATACTATAACCAGTTTTCCTGACATTTTCATTAATTCTTCAAGTAATGGTAATATTTCTTGAATATTTGATATTTTCTTATCTGTTATTAGTATGTATGGATTATCCATATCTGCTGTCATTTTTTCTGTATCTGTTGCCATATATGGTGATACATAACCTTTATCAAATTGCATTCCTTCTACTACATTTAATTCTGTGTTTGATGTCTTTGATTCTTCAATAGTTATTACACCATTTGTTGATACTTTTTCCATTGCATCAGCTATTAGTTCTCCAATTTCTTCATTGTTTGCTGATATACTTGCAACTCTTGCTATATCGTCTTTTCCATTTACGTCAACACTATGTTTTTTTAGAATTTCAACTGCACTTTCTATCGTTTTGTCCATTCCTCTTTTAATAGCCATAGGGTCTCCACCTGCTGCTACATTTTTAACGCCCTCTTTTATCATACTTTGTGCTAAAACTGTTGCAGTTGTAGTTCCATCTCCTGCTACATCATTAGTTTTTTCACTAACTTGCTTTACTATCTGAGCTCCCATATTTTCAAATTTGTCTTTTAGTTCTATTTCTTTTGCTATAGTAACACCATCATTTGTAATTAGTGGTGTTCCAAAGCTTTTGTCCAATACAACATTTCTTCCCTTTGGTCCAAGTGTAACCTTTACTGTATCAGCTAATTGGTTTACACCATTTAATAATTTCATTCTGGCTTCTTCGCCATATTTAATATCTTTTGCCATAATAAAAATCCTTCCTTTCTCTTATTTGGTTTATCCTTATCCATTATCTTCATTAAAGATATATATGACAATTATTCAACAATAGCTAAAATATCACTTTGTTTTACTATTATATAATCTTCACCTTCATATTTTACTTCAGTTCCTGAGTATTTGTTTGTTACTACTTTGTCTCCTTTTTTTACTATCATTTTTACTTCTTTTCCATCTACTATTCCGCCTTCTCCCACTGCAATTACTTCAGCTATTTGTGGTTTTTCTTTACTTCCACTTGATAGTATAATTCCACTTGCTGTTGTTTCTTCCGCTTCACACATTTTTAAAACAACTCTGTCCATTAATGGTTTTAACATAAAAATACCTCCTTATATTACAGATTGCTAATTGACTTTACTATTATATTCTAGTCTTTTATGTTTAATTACTGTTGTTTAGTTATGCTCTATTATATAAAATAAAATTATTAGCAGTCTTTATTATTGACTGCTAATAATTTATATCTTTTTTTAGCAAATGTCAATAGAGATTGCTAATTTTCACAAACTTTTCACAATTATATGAAAACGCCTCAATTCTCTATTGTCTTTCAACCTACTTTTTCGCCTTTTTGATTAGTTCTCTAAATAGTGGTGCCACTCTGTCAGGTCTTGACTTAAATTCTGGGTGGAACTGTCCCCCTACAAAAAATGGGTGTTCTTTTTCAGGCATTTCTACTATTTCAACTAACATATTATCTGGTGATGTTCCAACAATCTTAAGTCCATTCTTTTCCATTTCTTCTCTATATGCATTATTAAATTCAAATCTATGTCTATGTCTTTCTGTAATATTTTCACTTCCATATATTTTATATGTATAACTGTTCTTTTTTATTGTACATGGATATGCTCCAAGTCTCATTGTCCCACCTTTTCTCTTTATTATCTTTTGGTCTTCCATTATATGAATTACTGGGTTTTGACACTTTTCATCAAATTCCTCTGAATTGACATCTTTTAGTTTTAAAACATCTTTTGCAAATTCAATTACCATCATCTGCATTCCAAGGCATATTCCTAAAATTGGAACTTTATTTTCTCTCGCATATTTTATAGTTGTTATCATTCCATCAATTCCTCTATCACCAAAACCTCCTGGAATAACTATTCCATTATACTCTTTTAGCTTTTCTTTTATATTTCTTGAATTAATTGTTTCACTATCTATAAAGTTTACATCTACATGTACATTATTTGCAAAACCACCATGTCTAAGGCTTTCTGCAACTGAAAGATATGAGTCTTCAAGCTTTACATATTTTCCTACAATTGCAATTTTTACCTGTGCTTCTGCTTTAATTTTAGTAATTTTTTTACACATTTCTTCCCAAGTTTCATTATTAGCTTTTTTATTTTTAAGCTCTAATCTCTTACATACAGCATCTGCAAGTCCTTCTTTTTCAAGCATTAAAGGAACTTCATATAAATTCTTAACAGTTGAATTTTCTATTACATTTTCTTTTCTAACATTACAAAACATTGCTATTTTTTCTTTCATGTTTTGTGGTATTTGAATATCTGCTCTACATACTAATATATCTGGATTTATTCCTATTGATTGTAGTTCTTTTACAGAGTGTTGAGTTGGCTTTGATTTTAATTCATTTGACCCGCTAATATATGGTAATAATGTTACATGTATAAATGAGCATTTATTTGCTGGTTTTTCTAACCCTATTTGTCTAATTGCTTCTAGAAATGGTTGACTTTCTATATCTCCTACTGTTCCACCAATCTCAGTTATTACAATATCAACATCTTGTTTTTCAAAGCTATATATTTTTTCTTTTATTTCATTTGTTATATGTGGAATTACCTGTACTGTCTTTCCTAAGTAGTCTCCTCTTCTTTCTTTTTCAATTACATTTAAATATATTTTTCCACTTGTTATACTTGAATTAGCTGTTAAGTTTTCATCTGTAAATCTCTCATAATGTCCTAAATCTAAGTCTGTTTCTGCACCATCATCAGTTACAAAAACTTCACCATGTTCGTATGGGCTCATAGTTCCGTGGATCTATATTAATGTATGGATCTAACTTTTGGTTTGTAACTTTATAGCCCCTATTTTTTAGTAATCTTCCTAATGATGCTGCTGTTATTCCTTTTCCTAGTCCTGATAATACTCCACCTGTAATGAATATAAATTTTGTTTCCATTTCTTCCTCCATTTCATTACTTCTTGCTTTTTTAGTTACTTTTTCACTAAAAAACACAAAGATAGACGCTAAAAAAGTGTTTTTTTTTAGCGTCTATTCCTAAAAGCTATTTTTATATTAACACTATTTTAATTTAAAATCAAGTGTTCTCAATAATTTTTATATGTTTTTTTGTATATTATTTTATTTAAAATATATTGTTTTTTTATAAAAATGTGCTATAATAATATGTACGCAAATACTAGCAAGACTATTTTTAGGAATGTTCCCTAAAGAGCACATTGGAAACAAAATAAAATTTTGAAAGGTAGTTATGAAATGAAAAAGACACAAAAAAATCGGAAGACTCTTAGCCATCTGCGTATAGCTCTATTGTGCATTATCATTGCCATGTTATCATTTAGCGCTGGTATTTCACTTGGGCTGCATGCATCGTTCACCGTAAAAAATCCTGACACTTCTGTTAATGACGAAACTCAAAATACTGCAACACAAGCTTCTTCCACTGATGAAAAAAGGCTAGAAGGAATTCATGATATGCCTACCAGCCCTGCACCATCTACAGATTTACCGTTAAACACAGAAAAAGACAATACTACTTCTAGCACCAATTCCACCAACGTTAATACCACAAAATGTAAGGAACAGGAAACTGATGAAGAGATTATGCAAAATCCTGACTCCTACGAACGCTATAAAACTATTGATGACAAGTACAAATTCCATGATAAAATACAACTTATGTATTTTAATGGCGAGTGGGATGGAGAGCCTATGGTTCTTGATGGACACTATATATCTATTTCAGATAATGGTTATATCTTGGCTGATATGCATTGCCTTGATTCACAAAAAACTGTAGACCTTCCTCCTGACTTCGACACTCGGCGTGTTGACAGTTGCAACTTGTCTTATATTCCAGGCAAAGGAACTTATTTTGTAGATGATGAAACATATATCTATTGTTCGAATGGTGAGGAATTTAAACTCGGAAAGGTTAACTGGAAAGAAGGCACAGGCATTGATGTCGATTACCATCATCCTTTTATTCATTATGATGATGTAAATTCTACAATGTTCCTGTGGACACCTATGATTTACTCCTACGGTATTGTATATGACTATACCTATCTATACATATTTCCTGATTGTGACACTGCCAAGATAGAATTTGTCGCACAGGTAAAGGATTTGGACTTTGATGAAAAAGGTCTCAAATACATAGATATGAGTGGAACTGAGTGGAGATACTTCACCAAAAACTGATTGTCTATCTTTAAAAATCCAATTTAGCAAAACACTATGGTGTTGGAGATTTCCTGCACCATGGTGTTTTTATAATATAGGAAGATATAAAACTACATAATATCATTAAAGCTTTTTAATAAATACTTATATTATTTTACTTGCTATTTTTATTTTATAATGATAATATAAGTTTAAATTTATTTAAGGAGGTTTTTATGTCTGTTCATAATGAAGCTAATATAGAAGATGTTGCAAAAACAGTTATAATGCCAGGAGATCCTCTTCGTGCAAAATATATTGCTTATAATTTCTTGACTGATATTAAATTAATTAACTCAGTTCGTAATATGTTTGGTTATACAGGGTATTACAAAGGTAATAAAGTTACTATCTTTGCTTCTGGTATGGGTATGCCTAGTATGGGAATTTATTCATACGAATTATACAAATTTTATAATGTTGAAAATATTATTAGAATTGGCTCTTGTGGAGCTTATAGTGAAAGTTTAAATTTATTTGATACTTTATTGGTTGATAAAAGTTATACTGAAGGTAATTTTGCTTTAGCTCTAGAAGGTATTGATTGTCATATTGCTGATGCAACTCCTGAACTTAATTCAATTATAATGAATGAAGCAAAATTTGTTTTTGGTAAGCACATTTATAATGCTGATAATATTTCAGATAATGATAATGCTAAAAAGCTTGTTAAATGTAATGTTCTTTGCAATGAGTGCTTTGATTATTATGTTAAAGATATTGATGAGATGATTGCTCGTTTTCCTAAAGATCTAAACCTTATTGGTTGTGAGATGGAGTCTTTTGCATTATTTTATACTGCAAAGTACCTTAATAAAAATGCTGCATGTCTACTTACTGTTGTGGACTCTCACTATAAACATCAAGAAATTTCAACTGAAGATAGAGAAAAGTCATTAAATGATATGATTGTTATTGCACTTGAAAGTGCAACTAAACTTAATTAATATAAATAATAATTAAGCATAAATTGAAGTACTCCCTCATCGTTAAACAAAAAGTTTAACAATGAGGGATATATTTATAAGTAAAATTTGATATCTTTCTTTTTACAATTAGCTTGCACTTTAAAATAGATAATGTTCAACTACTACCTTTATTCCAATTAAAATTAGAACTATTCCTCCAAAAATCTCAGCATTTTTTCCCATTCTATTTCCAAATAAATTGCCTAATTTTACTCCTGCAACTGACATAAAAAATGTTATTACTCCAATTATTATTGCTGGGACTATTATATTATTCTTTAATATTGCAAATGTAATTCCAACAATTAATGCATCTATGCTTGTTGCAATAGCAAGCATTATCATAGTTTTAAAATCTATTTTATCATTTGTATCTTCCTCTCCCCATACCGCTTCTTTAATCATATTTAATCCAATAAATGTAAGCAATATAAGTGCTATCCAATGGCTCCAGTTTTCTATTATTGATTGAAATTTAATCCCTGCAATATATCCTATACATGGCATTATAGCTTGAAATATTCCAAAATATAAACCTATTATTATAGCATTTTTCCATTTCATTTCTTTCATTGATAATCCCTTACATAATGAAACTGACAATGCATCCATTCCGAGGCCTATTGCTATAAGTATTATTTCAGTTAAAACCATTTTACTTTATTCCCTTCATATTTTTCTAGAAACAATTATACTATTACTCTGCAAAATCCTAGTATTAAAACTATAATTCCAAGTGCTATTCTATACCATCCAAATGCTTTGAAATCATGTTTTTTAATATAGTTCATTAAAAATTTAATTATAAATACTGAAACTAAAAAAGCTATTATTGTTCCTATTAAAAGTACTGCAAGTTCTTCGCCTGTAAAATTAAAACCAAACTTTAATACTTTCAATAAACTTGCTCCACACATTGCTGGTATTGCTAAATAAAATGTATATTCAGCTGAAACTGTTCTTGAGACTCCTATTAATAACGCTCCTATTATTGTTGCACCTGATCTTGAAGTTCCTGGGAAAATGGCTGCAATTATTTGAAATAGCCCTATTATTATTGCATCCTTATATGTAAGTTCTTTCATCTTTGTAACTCTTGGCTCTTTATGTAGTTTACTTTCAATAATTATAAAAGCTATACCTACTAATATTAACATTATTGCTATACATGTTGGATTATAAAATTTTGCTTCAGCTATTTCATCAATTCCAAATAGTACAATTATAATTGCTGGCAAACATGCTACTATTATTTTCCCCCATAAATTCAATATTTCTTTATCTAAAGTAATTTTGTTCGTATTTTTCTCTTTTTTTAACGGCCATATATTTTTAAAGTATAATAAAACTACTGCAAGTATTGCCCCTAGTTGAATTACTACTTCAAATACATTCCAAAAGTCTGGAGATAAATTTTCAAATTTTATAAAAGTTTCAGTTAATATTAAATGCCCTGTACTACTAATTGGTAGCCATTCCGTAATTCCCTCTATTATTCCAAAAATAATTGCCTTAATTATATTCATAAATGTACCTTTATTCGTTTATTTCACGAATTTCTCCCTTCACTTTAATTTCTAAATATAAGTTTTTAGTTACTATTATATGTATTGTTTTAATTATATGTATTTTGATTTCTAAACAGAACTTAAAACTATAATCCCTTTTTATTTTAAATTTTTTAGAACAAAAAAGCTACTTTTAAAAGTAGCCTTGTTTGTATTTATTATTCTTCTGAGCTAGGAGTGTCTTCCTTTGCTTCAGGTTCTGGTGTATTATTGTATACTTCTAATATAGCTTTTTGGATTTTTTCTCTAGTAGCAGGATTGATTGGGTGAGCTATATCTTTGTGCTCTCCTGTACTCTTAATCTTTTTGCTAGGCATAGCAATAAATAATACTCCTTCAGGATTTTCAATAACTTTAATTTCGTGTACAACGAATTCGTTATCGAATGTTACAGAAGCTACAGCTTTTAATCTGTTCTCTGTACTTACTTTTCTTAATCTTACATCTGTTATTTCCATTTTTGATGTTCTCCTTCCAAAGTTTAAATTGTACATTTTCTGTACTATTTAATTATTCGCTAAAAAAATTTTTTTTCCTTCTTTTTTTTGCAATATTTTACTAAAAATTTTTATGTTTTAAAATTGCTTATAATTTAATATATATTAGTATTAAAAAAATTTGTTTTTTGCTTTTTAGATTTCAAATTTAAGTATAAAGATATCTAGTATATACTGATTTCGCTAAAAGACTTGTTTTTTTTGGCAAAATGTATTATAATATACTAGCATATTATTAATTTAAGGAGATTGTAACTTTGGACGAATTAAATGAATTAAAACAATATAAAAACATACATATGATAGGTATTGGCGGAGTTAGTATGAGCGGTATTGCTGAAATACTTCAAAATAGAGGTTTCAACATTTCTGGTTCTGATATTTCTTCTTCAAATGTAACTGACAAATTAAGAGAAAATGGTATTGATGTTACGATTGGTCATTATTCTGATGCTGTTGAAAATGCTAATTTAGTAGTATATTCAGCTGCTATTAGTGATAATGATGTTGAACTTGCAAGAGCTAAAGAACTCAACATTCCAACTGTTGAACGTAAAGAAATTTTGGGGCTTATAACAAAAGCTTTTAGAAATACTATTTGTGTTTCAGGAACTCATGGAAAATCAACTACAACTTCTATGGTCTCAATGTGTTTCTTGGAAGCTAAAAAAGACCCTACTATTCAAGTAGGTGCAATTCTTGATGAAATAGATGGTAATTATAAAATTGGTAATAGTGATTATTTTATACTTGAGTCTTGTGAATATTCTGAAAGTTTTCTTTCATTCTTTCCAAAGGCTGAAATAATATTAAATATTGACTCTGACCATTTAGATTATTATAAAAATATTGAAAATGTTAAGAATGCTTTTATTAAGTTTGTACAATTACTTCCTGATGATGGTATATTAGTTTATAATGCTGACGATGCTAATTGTTCACATTTCTCGCAATATACTAAAGCTAAGTCATTAACTTATGGAATTAACTCTAGTAATGCAAATTATACTGCAAGAAATATCAATTTTGATAAATATGGTTTTGCATCTTTTGATGTATACCATAACAATGTATTTTTTAAAACTTTCAAGCTATCAGTGCCTGGAATACACAATGTTTATAATGCTTTAGCATGTATTGCTCTTTGTGATGAATTTGGCCTAGATAGATCTGATATCAAATCTGCACTTCAAAAATATACTGGTGCACATAGACGATTTGAATACTTAGGTGAAATAAATGGTGCAAAAGTATATGACGATTATGGTCATCACCCTACTGAAATTACAGCTGTTGCTGACGCAATGAAAAGAAAAAAATATAATCACTCATGGGTTATTTTCCAACCACATACTTATAGTAGAACTAAAAATTTACTTGATGACTTTGCACAATGTTTGACAAATTTCGATAATATTATAATTACTGATATTTACGCTGCACGTGAAAACAATACCTATAATGTTTCTTCAAAAGATATTGTTAATAAAATTGATGATTTAGGACGTAAAGCTTATTATATTCCTAAATTTGATGATATTATTGATTTTGTTAAAAGAAATGTTAAACCTGATGATATTATTATTACTCAAGGTGCTGGTACTATTACAGACCTTGGTCACAAATTAGCTGGAAAATAGAAGCTAGATATCTTGTTATTATCGGGCAAACCAATATATAAACGGACCTATCATTAGGTCCGTTTATATAATATGAAACTTATCTATTTCAATTCATACTAATTAAAAGATAGTAAGTACATTCTGCTTTGTATATCTATATTCTCTAGATTTTTTCTCCTTTTAAATACCACATATGTTCTGAAACAATTTTTAATTTGATAACTTTTCCTATTAACTCGTCACTTCCTTCAAAGTTAATAACCTTATTTGATTCTGTTCTTCCAGTAAGTACATTACTGTTTGTTTTGCTTTTTCCTTCAACTAGTATTTTTTGAACTGTACTTACGTACTCCTTATTCCTTTCAGCAACTAATTCTTCATATAATTTTTTTAAACGATCAAATCTCTCATGCTTTATTGTTTCCAACACTTGATTTTCCATTTTTTCAGCTGGCGTTCCAATTCTAATAGAATATATAAACATAAATATTTGTTCAAATTTTACTTGATTTACTACATCTATTGTGTCTTCAAAATCTTCCTCAGTTTCACCTGGAAATCCTACTATTATATCAGTTGAAAATGCAACCTCTGGTATCTTCTCTTTAATTTTTTTTGCTAAATTTAGATATTGTTCTTTTGTGTATTTTCTATTCATCTTATTTAATATTTCTGTACTTCCTGATTGAAGTGGTAAGTGAATTAATTTGCACACTTTATCACAGTCTCTTATTGCATCAATTACATCATCTGTAAAATCCTTTGGATGTGGTGAAATAAATCGAATTCTTTCAATTCCGTCTATTCTGTTTATTGCTCTTAGAAGTGTAGCAAATGAATTAACAGTTAACCTTTCACACTCCTTTTCTTTGATACTTTCATAATTTTGATTATTGCAATTTCCTACATTATTTTTATTTGATATGACTACATTATAACTAATATTTTCCTGATTTATTTTTTTGCTAACTAAATATGAATTTACATTTTGTCCAAGTAATGTTATTTCCTTGTAACCTTTATTCGCTAGATCTTGTACTTCGTCAATAATATCTTGTGGGTTTCTGCTTCTTTCTCTTCCTCGTACATATGGTACAATACAATAAGTACAAAAATTGTTGCATCCATTCATTATTGTGACAGATGCTTTTATGTTGTCATTACGCTTTATTGGAAATCCCTCAATTATTTCTCCATCTATATCTATAATGTCTTCTACTCTTTTGCTATTTATTAATACTCGATAAATATCTTCTGGTAATTTATGTAAAGTGTGTGTTCCAAATATAACATCTACATAAGGATAACTATTATTTATTTTTTCCACCATAACTTTTTCTTGCATCATGCATCCACCAATAGCAATTATTGTTCCTTTGGCTTCTTTTAATCTTTTCATTTCTCCAAGTTTTCCAAATAATCTATCTTCTGCATTTTCTCTCACACAGCAAGTATTAAATACAACAATATTTGCATCTCCAACTTTTTCAGCTTTTTTGTAGTTCATTTCTTCTAGCATTCCACATATTCTTTCTGAATCGTTTTCATTTAGCTGACATCCCATTGTAAAAATTGCATATTTTAAATTTTTTCCAGAATTCATTTGTGCTACTTTTTCTATATATTTTATTTCCATTAAGGCTCTCCTTTTTATACAAACTGCCTATTCTTCTTTGTTTATGTATAATTTCTTTAATAAATAGTGTGTACCCCAGAAGATGCAATGCATCCTCTGGGGTATGTGAGATGACTGATCCCGCTTAGCTTAGATGCCCACGAGACCGAGGTCCTCCAGCAGGGCGCTCTTGACAGCCTCCCTCTCAAGGAACGACAAGGCGTGGATTTTCATGTATTCACGGGCAATTTCCCAAGAATTCTCATCCGTCCCATCGCCCTTTCTGTTGATTTCTTCCTCGATCTCATTGATGATGCGTGCGACAAACGGGTTTACATGTTTCATGCTCACAGAGTATTCCTCCTTCATTTTTACGTGTGCTGGTTTGAATTCAAATTCTTGGCTTTTCAACTTGTTGGCACACTTTCAGCAAAGTCGAAATAAGTCCATATTTTATTATATCATTGTATACTGTATGTGTCAACATAATTCACTTTCTTTTTTTAGTTAAATTTTACTATTTTTATTTATTATACTTTAATTTATAGTTTCACATTCATTAATAACTATAAATAAAGCCCCAGCTATAAGCTTGGGGATATATTTATTTGATTCCATATTTTTCTTTGAATTTTGCGGCTTTTCCACCAGTTGTCTCTTTTCTTAAATTACCTGTCCAAAATGGATGACATTTTGAGCATACATCAACTTTTAATTCTTTTTTTGTTGAATTTGTTTTCATAACATTTCCGCAAGCACAAGTTATTGTTGTTTCAAAATATTCTGGATGTATTTCTTTTTTCATTGTTATTCACCTCTTTCTTAATTTTTACGAAGGACCTTGGACTTTCTTTGCCTGTATCCATTCAATTTTGCTGAATTATTCAGCTTTTTGAGATATAACTTCAGTTCCATCATAATATCCACAACTTGGGCAAACTCTATGTTGCATTATAAGTTTATGGCAGTGTGGGCATTCTACTAAGTTCTTATTCTCTAATTTCCATGTTGATCTTTTAGTATGTGTTCTTTGTTTTGACCATCTTCTTTTTGGTTGTGCCATTCTTTTTCCCTCCTTATGCTCATTATCTCTATAAATCGCTGTAATATGCGACTATATCGCTTTTATCATACTTTTTTAATAAGTCAATTAATATTATACTAATTTATATTGGTTTTGTCAATTGGTTTTGCTTAATTTTCTATTTTTTTTACCATTATTAATAATTTATTTAAATACAATATCCCTATCATTTTAAATAAATCTCATATTTTAATATGAACCTTTTCTCATTATATCAATATCAACTGCTCCATTAATTCCAGCTATTCTACCTGTATCACACATTTGCCATATCTGATAATTTCCTTTATAATCGGTTTGCTTTGTATAATGTGCAAGCCACACATCTTCATACTCATCTGCATACCACATTGTTTGTAGATAATTTTTGCTTCCATATATAGAGCCTTTATAACCATTATCATTTAGCTTTTTAATAAATGTTTTTGCATTATTATTTAAATCATAAAAGCTCATTGAGCATTTTGAAAATGAAGTCCAGCTTTCCCAATCAAATGCTACAGGTAAGTCAAGTTTGTATCCTGAAATTTTATCTATTACCCATTCTGCTTGCTCTGAAGCTTCTTTAGCAGTCTTTGCATATGAATAGAAATATCCTCCTATTTTTATTCCTGCTTTTGTTGCACCTTCAATATTTTTTCTAAAATATTCATCTTCTTTGTTTTCTCCATCATAATCAGTTTGATATCCTATCCTAATAATTGCAAATTCAGCTCCTGCATTTTTTACAGCTTGCCAATCAATCTCTCCTTGCCATTTTGATACATCTATGCCAATTTCAGTTTTATCATTTTTGTAATTTTCAATACATTCTGAAAATTGCTTTCCTGAACTTGCTCCAGTGTTCATATTACTATTCCCTCCTTTTGATGGTTCTACAACTTTTAATATGAATTTTTGACTTGCTTCATTTCCACTTGCATCTTTAATGATAAATTTTAAATTATAATTTCCTACTTTATTTAAGTCATAGTCTCCCTCTATTATACGAGTTGGATTTGAATCGCAGTTATCACCTGCTAATATTGCATCAGTTAATTTTTTATTTGAACCTTTTGTTACTGTCATTGTGTTACTCATATAAATTACTGGATTTGTTGTATCAACTACTTCTATATCAAATGATTTTATTTTGTTTTTGTTTCTTATACTCTTATAGCTAAATGTCACAGTAGTTTTTCCCAATTTTGTAGTATTTATTTCAAAGTCGCTTGTTAATTCACCTTGCAAATTTTCAATAAAATCTGAGACTTTTACTTTTTCTAGAAATTCAGTTGTTAAGTCTTCCTTAGTTGTAAGTGCAACAGCATCCTCTTCACGTTCTTTCCTTTTATCAATAATTATATACATAGTTATTCCTACAATTAGTAACGTTATTACTACTACCATAATTATTAAAATAAATCTTCTTTTATTTTTCATATATTACTCCATTATCTACAACAATTAAAATCAAATAAATTTTCTAGACTTTAATTTTCCTCAATTTACGACGCTTCATCGTCACATCCCTCAAATTGTGAATTATATAATCGTGCATATGCTCCTTCTCTTTCAAGTAGCTCATCATGTGTTCCTTGTTCGACTATATCTCCATGTTCCATAACTAATATTAAATCAGCATTTTTTATAGTTGATAATCTGTGTGCTATTATAAAGCTTGTTCTTCCTTTCATTAGGTTATCCATTGCTTTTTGAATCTCTATCTCAGTTCTTGTGTCAATGCTTGAAGTTGCTTCATCTAATATTAATATTTTTGGATCTGCCAAAATTACTCTAGCTATTGTTAATAATTGTTTTTGTCCTGCTGAAATATTTGTTGTTTCTTCATTTAATACCATATCATAACCATTTGGTAGTGTTTTTATAAAATGATGTACATGTGCAGCTTTTGCCGCTTCTATAACTTCTGTATCAGTCGCATCTTCATTTCCATATTTTATATTGTCTTTTATTGTTCCACCAAATAGCCATGTATCTTGAAGTACCATACCAAACATTTTTCTAATATCACCTCTATTAAAATCTTTGGTATTATTTCCATCAATATAAATAGCTCCTTCATTTATATCATAAAATCTCATAAGTAGTTTTACCATTGTAGTTTTTCCTGCGCCTGTTGGTCCAACAATAGCAATTTTCTGTCCATCTTTCACTTCTGCACTAAAGTCATTTATTATAATATTATCTTTATCATATCCAAATTTTACATGATCAAATTTTATCTTTCCATTTAAATCTTCTATACTCTTAGAATTTTCAATCTCCTGTATCTCTTCTTCTTCATCTAAAAACTCAAATATTCTTTCAGCAGCAGCTATCATTGCTTGTAAAGTACTAGATATTTGCGCTATTTGTGTTATTGGTTGATTAAATTGCTTACTATATTGGATAAATGATTGAATGTTACCAACTGTTATTTGCCCTCTTATAGCATAATATCCACCAACTATTGCAACAAGTACATATGAAACATTACTAATAAAGTTCATTACTGGAAACATTAGTCCTGATAGGAATTGTGATTTCCATCCTGAATTATATAACTCTTGATTTTCTTTATTAAATTGTGCTGTTACTTTTTCTTCTCCATTAAAAGCCTTTACTATGTTGTGCCCACCATAAGTTTCTTCAACTATTCCATTAACATGTCCTAAATAATCTTGTTGAGCTTTGAAATATTTCTGTGACTTTTTTACTATTATACTTACAAATACTGTTGATATTGGAACTACAATTAATGCTATCAAAGTCATTACTGGACTTATTGATAACATCATTATTAATATTCCTACTACTGTACATATTGCTCTTATTATCTCAGTTATGCTTTCACTTAAATTTGATTGAACTGTGTCAATATCATTTGTGATTATTGATAAAACTTCTCCATTTGTCTTAGTATCAAAATATCTCATAGGTAATTTATTTATTTTAGCTGATAAATCATTTCTCATTTTATATGCTGCTTTTTGAGATACATGCGTCATAAGTATTCCCTGTATCGCAGAAAACACAGTACTTATTATATATAAAATAAATAATGTAATTAATATATGTGCTATATTTTCAAAATTAACTCCAGCTCCTCCTGATATTTTACTAACTAATCCATTAAATATTTCTGTTGTGGCATTTCCTGATATTTTAGGTCCAACTATTGTAAATATGGTACTTGCAATAGAAAATATAAAAACTAAAATTAATTGAATTTTATATTTTGTTAGATATCTTTTTATTAATTTTTTTGTTGTGCCTTTAAAATCTTTTGCTTTCTCTTGCTCTTTTTTGCTCCCTTTTCTCATTGGGCCACCGCCCATTGGTCCTGGCATTATTTTTCCTCCTTACTTCATAAATCTTGTAAAATTCATATTTCTGTAGGTTTTAGCTTATCATCTTTTATAGTAATCTTTTTCTTATAATATTCTGCTTTTTAACTAGGTTACTTTAATCCAAGTTCTTCTTCTGATAATTGTGACATTGCTATATTTTTATATGTTTCACATGTTTTCAATAATTCTTCATGTGTTCCTTTACCTACAATCTTTCCCTCTTCTACAACTATAATTTGTTCAGCATTCATAATTGTTCCAACTCTTTGAGCTACCATAATCACTGTTTTATTTTTTGTTTCAGTTTTTAAAGCTTCTCTAAGTGTTCTATCTGTTTTCATATCAAGTGCTGAAAAGCTGTCGTCAAACACATATATTTCTGGGTCTATTGCTAGTGCTCTTGCTATTGATAAACGTTGTTTCTGACCTCCTGAAACATTGTTTCCACCTTGTGCTATTTCTGTTTGATATTTTTCTTCCTTCCCTTCAATAAACTCTTCTGCCTGTGCAATTTGTGCAACTTTTCTCATTTCTTCATTAGATATATCTTTTCCATATTTTATGTTTGATTCTATTGTTCCTGAAAATAATACACCTTTTTGTGGAACAAATCCAATTATATTGTGCAACGTTTTTTGTGATACATATTTTATATTCACACCATCTATTAAAATTTCTCCACCAGTAACATCATAAAATCTTGGTATTAAGTTTACAATTGTTGACTTACCAGAGCCTGTACTTCCTATAAATGCTGTCGTTTCTCCTGGTTTTGCTGTAAATGATATATCAGTTATTACTTCACTATCTGCATCTGGATATTTAAAACATACATTTTTAAATTCTACTAATCCTTTTTTCTCTTCAATAAATTTCTTTTGATTTTCCATAGGTAAGTCTTTTATTGATGGTTCTTTGTCAATTACTTCATTAATACGAGCTGCTGATACTGACGCTCTTGGTAGCATTATTGATATCATTGATATCATTAAAAATGACATTACTATTTGCATTGTATACTGTAAGAATGCCATCATATCACCTACTTGCATTAATCCATCATTGATATTATGTCCTCCTACCCAAATTATAAGTAGCATAATACTTTGCATTACAAATTGCATTAAAGGCATCATCAAGCTCATAACATTATTAACAAATATAGCATTTTTAGTTAAGTCTATATTTGCATTTTCAAATCTTTTTTCTTCTCTTTTTTGTGTATTAAATGCACGTATTACTGGTATTCCTGTAAGTATTTCTCTTGATACTAGGTTTAGTTTGTCGGTTAATGTTTGCATTAATTTGAATTTTTTCATTGTTGTACCGAATAAAACTGCTACAATTATTAAAATTGCTCCTATCGCTAGTCCAATTATCCAAGCCATACTCATGTTAGTAGTTGTTGTAATTATCATTGTTAATCCACCAATTGCTACTATTGGTGCATATACTATTACTCTAAATAGTATTGCTAACAATGACTGAATTTGTTGAATATCGTTTGTGCTTCTTGTAATTAGTGAAGCTGTTGAAAATTCATTGAATTCTTTGTTTGAAAATGATAATACACTTCTAAATTCCTTTTCTCTAAGTGTTTTTCCTAATCTTGCTGCAACTTTTGCTGATAATAACATTATTGATATTGCTGAAATCATAATTACTAATGCTATTCCAAGCATTTTTAAACCTGTAATTAATATATATCGATTAGAAATCTTAGTTATATCCATTCCTATTTGTTCATATTCTGCTTTTACTCCTGCTATTGCTCCTTGCTCAATTATGGATTCTGGCATTTGTTCTATTTGTTTATTTATATGTTCTTTTATTAGTGTTAAAGTTTCATTTGGTAATGTTTTTATTATATTCATCATATCTTCTTTTTCTATAGGTTGATATGAACGTATTGATTGTCCATCTTCTATGCTTTCAATTTGTGGGTTAAATTGTGCATTTAATTGTTTTACCATTTCTTTGTCTTCTAATTGATTTATAATCATAAGTGGTTTTGCAATTATATAATTAAGTTCTTCTCTTTCTTCTTTTGATAGCTTTTTTATTATATATATTTCTTCATTTTCAAGTGCTGGATACTTTGTTACATTTTCTTCACTTTTTTCTAATGGTTCGTATTTAGATATTATATCTTCATCTTGATTTACAAATAATTGGAGATTTTCTAATTTTGATTTTCTTATTACGTCTGGCGAAGCATTTTCAATACCACTTTGTTGTATTCCAATGTTTACTATTTTTGAAGTATAATTTGGTAACTTTAGGTCTGATACCGCTTGTACACATAACAAGATTATTATAAGTGTTACTTGTATCCATGATTCTTTTAGGTTTTTTAGTAGTTTTAACATTTATATCTTCCTCCTTTTTGCGTATTATAAATAATATATTAATTGGATATTAATGTCAATAATTTTCACAGAAAATTCATAAATCTACTATATTTGAAAGATTAAAAAAAATTTTCCTGTTTCTATGATTAACAGTATCCATAATTTACTTCATTGTACTTTTCTCCTGCACTTTGTCACTAATTGTGCATGGCTTTAATATCTAATTAATTAGTGAACACAAAAAGAAAGCATAACAAAATGCCTTCTTTTTTTTAGTTTAATCCAAAACAATTTTTACTTTTAATTATAATTGTTTACAGCAGTTTCAGTATATTCAAAATATTGCCCTGTTCCAGACACATCATTTTCTTTTCTATGATTTTCTTGAAATTCATTTGATCCTTTTAGAAAATACTTGTATTTACTAGCCTCTGGTAACTTTCCAAATCCAATTAATATTGGATCATCCCAGGTTGTATCTACTGAATACCATTGTCCATCATCCATTAATACTTGATTCCATGAGTGATACTCTGACTCTCCTGAATTATTTACACCATTTCCATATACTAGTATACATGGAATATTAAGTTTATCCATCATATATTTAAAGCTTTCAGCATATCCTTCGCATACTGCTTTTCCTTCTATTAAAGCTCCATATATATTTGAATTATTTGTAGCTTCTGCTTGATTGTATTCAACATTTTCGACAATATAATCATGAATATATTTTATTTGTTCGTATCTTGAACTTGATGAAATATTACCAATTATATCATTTATCTTCTCCTCAACCAGGCTAATTGCTCTTTGTACTTCATATTCATCATTAAAAGAATCTATAAAATATTTTCTATTATTTTTAGGCTCAATATAATATTTGTAAGAGTTTTTCCCAAAAATATTTGTACTAGTTTGCGTTACAAATGATATCTTCTGTGTATCAATATAAAATAGATCAACTCTATCTAAACATAAAGCATCCCATGCCGATTGAAATTCTTTATCAATTCCTTCTTCAGTAATATCTAAGTATATTCTACCTTCTCCTTTTTTTAATATCTCTATATTATTAACTATTGAATTATATATAGATTTTGCATTATCATTAAGTTGATCATAAAAAAATGATTGGTATAGATTTGTAGGTATAGTAATATTACTACTTGGAATGTTTTCTTGTGATATACTATAATTAATTTTATTTATATTATTAATTGTACCAACTTCTTCTGCTGGATTTAGAAAATAATTGGCTATAAATATTATTCCACCTATTAATACTACCATTAATATTAGGTCAACTATGCTTAGTCCTCTTTCGTTATTTTTTAAATTTTTATACATTATATTCCTCTTATTTGTAAATAATTTTACTTTATTCTGTTATATTCTATTTGTTAGATTTTATACTAAAATTATACCCTTATGTGTTATTTATGTCAATGATTTTTTATCATCATATCAGCAAATATTGCATATCCCTGTGTTGGATCATTTAGTAGTACATTTGTTATTGCTCCAATGAATTTACCATTTTGGATTATTGGTGTTCCACTCATTCCGTGGAATTATTCCTCCTGTTGTTTCAAGTAATTGTTTATCAGTTACTTTGATTAACATACTCTTATTATTGCTAGAATTATTTTTAAAAATTTTCTTTATTTCTATTTCGTATTCACCAACTTCGTCATTCTTTAGTTCACAAAATATCTTTGCTTTTCCTATTTCTGTTTGGTTACGTGTTGCAACTGGAACTTCTGGTAATTTTATAGAATTTATAAATTCTTTATTAGTAACTTTTCCATATACTCCTATTTCTGTGTTTTTTGCAATTTCTCCTACTTTTTTTCCTTCGTCAATTACTCCTCTTATTTCTCCTACCTTTTTAGGTTGTCCTTTTACAATTGAAATTATTTTACTAGTTACTATTTCTCCATTTGATATATTTAATAATTTTTCAGTATCAATGTCCTGTATCCCATGACCTAAAGTTGCAAATGATGAATTTTCCTCATCATAATAAGTTAATGTTCCTAAACCTGCTGCCGCATCTCTAACCCATATACCAAGCATATATTTTCCGATCTTCTCCTATTATAGGTTTTATAGTTGTATATATTTCCTCATCATCACGTTGATATTTGATAGAAATATCTTCTCCTTTACATTCACTTATAATATTCATTAATTGGGTCGTGTTTTGTACTTCATAGCCATTTATTGATTTTATCATATCTCCTTCTTTTATTCCAGTATTTTCATATGGTGTGTAAGTTTTTCCATCTCTTCCTTTTATTTCAGACATTCCTACAACTAATACTCCATTTGTATATAACTTTAACCCTATTAATCTTCCTAATGGATATACCTTTTTAGTCATTTCGTTACTTACAGGTTTCACCTCTGCTGAAGCTTGAATATAAAATGAAAAAATGTAACTAATAAAAAATATAATTAATAAAAAACTTGCTATTTTTTTCTTTTTCATTTTTCTGCCTCCAGTTTTATTGTGTCCAAGCAAGTTTTTTATATTACGTCAAAATTTGACATTATTTCTTTATCTTAATAATATAAGAAGCATTGGTAAAATTATTTTCATTAGTTTCATATACAATTTCTCCTAAGCTTTTTAACTCTTCTTCATTATCAAGAACATTTAAGTTTAAATCTTCAGTTGCATAACTTTTTCTTTCATTAAATCCAACTACAATATATGAAATGTTATATTCTTCAATTAATTTTTTTAATTTTTCGACATCTTTTTCTGTATATAATATTTTTACATCATTCATTCTTTTATTAACTTCTTTTGGAATTTCAGTTGAAGAATCTATACTTCTCCATAACCATTCATGATCTCTCCAGCCTATTACAGTTTGTCTTCCTGTAAAAGTTGATACTCTATTTGAATATGTAAAATCTTTTCCTTGTTCTTCTAACACAACATCAGAAGCATTAGTATTTTCATTTATCCATTTAATAATATTATAATCATCATCCATAGTTACATATCCAGAAATGTACGAATTGGTTAAAAATTGTGAGCCATCTAATGTTCTCTCTTTTGACATATCTAGCACATTTCCAAACCATTTAAATGTAAATGCTCCACCATAAATTGATGTCAATAAAAGTAATATATATGATATTGTACTAACTATTTTGTTCAAAATTTGTCGTTTTATGAAAAATAATGTTGTTATAATGTATCCCATGCAAATTCCAAACATTATAAAGCTTTGATAAGTTAGTTTAAACATTGTGTTTGCTCTATACTGTGATGATACATATATATCTTTTACATATACAAGTTCTGGTGCAATTACTAGACCAATAGCAGAACATCCTAAAATTATAATAAATGCATCTTGTATACTTAAATTTTCAATATATCGTATTAGCCATATCTTTCTTCCATCTTTTTCCGTTTTTTTAAACATTGTGCATATAAAATAATATAACACGATGAACGTTGGAAGTCCCCATAAAACTAATAATTGCCATAATGCAGTATGTGTATATGTTGTTTTAATTTGTGATGACATTTTTTGAAATGTTAGTGAAAACGGCAATGATATAATATAGGAAATAGCAAATACAGATATAATTTGAATTATTGTTGATAATATTCCATCTCTTTTTCGTTCATAATTTTTCAAATTTGAGTATAAAAATACTAAAAATCCTACAACTGTATATATTGGATAATCCCAGAAGTTTATTGTTTTGAATAATCCTATAAATATTCCAAACAATATTATTATTGGCTGTATTACTTCTTTTAATTTAAACTTTTCTCTTATTTGCTCTTTATTGTTTATTAAAAATGAAAATAATATTGCAATACCTAATAAAACAAATATTATATTTATTACATGTGCATGTAAATCTCCCAGTATATAAGAGTAGCTTGGGAATTCATGTATTGTTTTATCAGATGTGTCAGGGTTATATCCTATAAACCTTGTAGAATCCCAATATTGATAAGTTTCTCTTATTTCAATTCCATTAATCTTTGCCATTAATGGCTTTACTGCTCCATAAATTACAAAATGCATATTTCCAGCTAAATTTACTGCAATTGTTGCTATTACTGCTCCAATAATTGGTAATGCTTTATATATTTTTCTTTTTTCATTTTGTTCTAAAACAGCTACACTTAATATATTATTTACTATTGAATACACTCCTACAACTGCAATTGAAAATATTGTTGCTAACATAAAGTTATATCCATATTCTACAGTAACATGAGATGCTATACTTAAAAATGTTGCCATATATTGTCCTATATAATAATAGTTTATATCGTTTCCTGAAAACCACATATCTTTTGGTGGCATATATTCAGTTTGGCTCATTATTTTCATAAAGCCAAAATCCATAAATTTTTCAGTACCATATGCAGATGAATTAAAACTTTTTATATAACATGCTAATAAAAATATTACTACAAAAGCAAGTTCTATTACTAAAAATGTTATAGCTTTTTCTTTTATACAATCTATTGTATCTGTTTTTCCTTTTTTCTTTTCAACAAATATTATTAACAAAGAAATCAATAATATTATACAAATACAAAAATTCGAGTTTATAAAATTAAATTTTAATATATGTGTTAGTGATAATAACCACATTAAAAATCCTGAAAAAGCAAGCCCAATGACTTTTGAAAATATATATCCTCCATCTTTAAATTTTCTAAATATCCTTACAGTTATTGGAAGTGCTGCTATTGAGAATATAGCTAAAGCTAAATACCATTGTATAAAATACTGATACCCTGCATTTCTTAAAAAAACATAACCTAAAATTAATACTAGCAATATAGCTAATATCAATTCTAGGCAAGTTATTGTTTTATTTTTTGGTTTATTATTTTTTTTCATTGTAATTACCCTTTTTTATTTTATTTTTTATAAACAAAAACCAGATAGAGCTTTTTACTATCTGGCTTTAATAATATTTTTTAGTTACGTGCATTAACATTAACTATTCCTGAATGTTGTGCTGCAATATTATAAGTATTATTTCCTGTTACTTGATAGAAAAAGTTCCTTAAAATTTGTGACATTGTTTTGTTTGTGTTCTTTACTGTTACAGATACTATATCACCTTCTTTTAGATTATATTCTCCTTCATTTTCAAGTTTGTCTTCTATCTGTGCAGTAAATTCACTATAATATTCATTTTCACCAACTTTTGATGATGATGCCTGTTGTACTTTTTTTCTAGCATTTTCATCTAATATCTTTGCTTCAATTAAAACATCAAAAGAGTTTCCTGTTTCAGATATTGTTGCTAAAAAGTCATCATATTTATCAACAGTTATCTTTCCTGTTGATCTAATATTATCTACAAATTCGCCTGTTGCAGTTTGTACAGCTTGTTGTGCTATATCGTCCCCTCTATCAGCTGTTGACATTAATGGAAATAAAAACATAAGAACTGCTGCAGATCCAATTGCAATTACAGTCATTACAGTATCACTCATAACATATCCTCGCTTTCACTCATTGCTAAAAAATTCTCAAGAAAAATTTGTTTAGCAAATAACTTTTAAATTTTCTATTTTGTTAAACTTTATTTAACCTTCAATTACTTTCATTATAACACATATTTCTGTATATTTCAATATATTTATCCAATTACAATATGTACAAATTTACTCTAGATTTTTACACTTTTCATAAACTTTATTAACTTAAATTTTACTCTTGACCAATATAAATATATTGTATTACTTTTTTTTGTGTTATTTTGTCATTTGCAATTTCTCCAACATAATTTCCTGTTTCATCTTCAAATTTTACAGTTGAATCTGATTGATTAGTTTCATTATATCTACCATAACTTCCTCCAGACAATGCTCCTTGTCCTTCATTTTCACTATCATTATTTTCAAATTGTGCATCATAGTTATATTGTCCAACTCTTTCAATAAACCTAGCTCTAGTATTAGATGCTAAAGGTACATTTCCCATTTTATTCATATATTGAAAATGCATTTTTAAATATCTAATTCCATTAGTATCACGCCTTACTTCATTTCCTGCACCTTCTGCATGAGTTCTTGACCAGTTTGTCCAAATAAAATCTCTGCCATTTATCAATGCATCAATAAATAATTTATCATTTCTTTCACTATGTGACCAAGGTTCTTGTCTTGTTAGTTCATCATTTATATCTAAACCATAAATCTCTCTTGTAAGTGCTCCATTTATACTCTTTCTTAAAGTAGATCTTCCAAGTTGTGTTAAATAATCTCTATTAGCATTTGTACCTGATGGTACATCTAAAGCTTCTGTATAATATAGTGTTATTGGCTCTATTTCTCCAGTAAATTCATGATTTACATCATCCCATTTTCCATATCCATCATAAAATAATATTGTATAAAAATTGCCATAATAAGAATACAAGTTAGCTATTACGGTATCAATACCAACTTTTCTATAAGAACTATATTCTTTTCCATTACCAGAACCATCATATATTTGATAATAAGTCTCCTTATCACTTTTATCAAGTACAGCAGTAGCTGTTACTCTTACTTTTGTAAATGCAAATATTACTAAACTAAGTGCACCTACAAAAACAATCATGGCAAAAGCCATTTTTAATGCATCTACAGCATTTTCCATAATACAAACTCGTTCCTTCTATAATCAATTCTATATTTATTTTTAGTCATTAGTTATTTTATCTATAAGAAAAGGACTTCATAATGTTTTTAAACAAAACGCTCTTCTAATATATAACTAGAACAATAAGTTTAATTTAAACAATAAATTTAAATTAAACTTATTTTCTAATCTTTATTTTTCTCTATAATGATAATGTTATTAAGTAACTTCTATAATTTCTATAGCTCTAATATATCCATTATAGTAGTATGCTGCATTTCCATCTTGTCCTTCAGTATCGCTCCAAGCGTTACTAGCTAGGAATTTCTTTTCACTTATTGATTTATCATTTGGTGTATTTACTTGATATCTTCTTCCATTTTGTATTGCCTTTGAAGCTGCTGTTGCAGTTACGTTCTTTGAATTTGCATCAGTTTTTGCTTTTAATAATATAAAGATTTCTCCTAAACCACCATTATCATTTGTAGCAGTAATATTATTTGCTCTAATTGTGTTTATTAAACTTTTAACCTCTGATGCTGAAAGATTCTCTCCAAATGATGATACAAATTTTTCATTGTTAGCTTGAGCTGCTTCTGTATCAACATTTGCTCCTTTTATAACATCACTAACGTTATTTAAAATAACAACTCCTAAACCTATAATCATTATTGAAATTAATATTGCACCTGCTATAATAAGTGCTTTTGATGCGTTTTCCATATTTCCTCCCTTTCCTTTGTATAATTATATATTTAAAAAATTTTAAAAACTAATTAATTATATTTCTTCGAAATGTATATAATTTACAAGTTTCGTTTTTTCATTATACTGTATCATATCGCATTTAAATTTTACTGTTTCATATAATTTCTTAAACTTGCTATTATCATTTTTGTATATCTTTTCTGCATTTATATCTTCTTCTGTATCTTTGAATTTAACTTTTATTGTAACTAGATTTTCACTATTATCAATATATTTTCCTGTCGAATCCTTTACATAATTCTCTGATTGCTTTTCATTAACTGCCTTGTTTATCACTGATAATAGGTCATTTACACCTATTTCTTTATTGTATATTCTTTCATAATAACTATTTTGTGCATCTTTTCTACTTAGGTCAGTTTTCCTCTGATTATAAATATAACAAAACGTACCAAAAATTGCAATAATTATTACAAAAAAAGTCAGAATTTTTTTCATTATTTTATTTTCCTTTTAAACTTTAAAGATCTTTAATTATATTTCCTAATTAATTATATATATATGTGTACATCTTTTTAGCATCATTTCTAACAGTAAAAGCACATTCTTTTTTTTCATCTTCTGTCATTCCATTCTTAAACTTTATTATTGTATTTCCTGATACTCCATTTCTATCATCTGTTGCTCCAAATTGAATACTAGTTATCAATTTTGTTCTATCTTTAGTATTTAAGCTGTATTGTATATCAGTTGTTGCTAATTTTATGTTAATTTTTCCTTTTTTGCTTCCTTCTGGAACCTCTATTATCTCAGGCTTATTTCCTGTGCTCACATCTACATTACAATAAAAATATGTTTCATTGTTAGCTCTTATAAATTGGTTAATTTTACTTTTAAAAGCATTGTTATTCTTATAATCATCTACACCAATAACGTCAGTAAATATATTAATTCCTTTTACATATACATCTAGCCAATATACTGACTGATTAGCAGTTCCTACATCATCAATTGATAATCCTCTTTCATCATTGCTATGTTTTGCAAAATTGATAATTGATGCAATTTCTTCTGCTGTTATATCAATCCTACCTTCAAACTTGGTAAAATTGCTATTAAATTCAGCAACTGTATCAGCAGCAATTCTATCATTCATATTCGCTGAAAATTTTCCCATTGTCACAATTATACCAATTCCAAGTCCTAATACTATTAATGCAATGAGTATTTCTCCAGCCATAATTAGTGCTTTTGACGCATTTTCCATTTACTAATTCCTCTTTTTTATTTCATCAAAGACCATTTGTATAACTCTTCCAGTTGTTTGATCATATGTAACATCTACACATTGAAAATATAATTGTTTAAATTCAGTTTGTGTCTTTTTATCAGTCTCTTTTCCATTTGGTTGTATATAATATGGTCCATTTGTAGTAATTCCAACATAATTTATCATATTAAAATATCTATCTCTTGTTTCTGCTCCTGTTGATAATTTTATTTTCTTGTAATCATCTGTTGTATTATATCCTGACCAGCCTGGTAATTGACCTGAAGTATTTATCAATTTTGCATATATTCTTACAGGAACAAAGTCATCTATTGATGATGAAAATCTTACATTATTGTCATTTGCTAAGTTTGATAATGAGATCATTCTAAATCCTGATACAATGTCATTTTCATATGATAATAATGACTGATTAAATTCAGTTAATTGTTCAACTTCTACAGAATCTTGCTTTTGTTGCTCGTAACGGCTTGCTCTTCTTGTGCCAAAAACAATTAATGATAGTACTAGCATCGCAATTAATATTCCACCTGCTATTTTTAATCCAGTTGATGCATTTTCCATTATTTATTTTTCCCCCTAATACTACATACTGCTCAAGCTATCAAATGAGCTTGTCATACTTGTCATACCAATAAATACAAGTGGTACTATCAAGAATCCAACAAATGTTACTATCATTGGAGCAAAACCTATTGCTTTTCCAATCATACCTCTTTTGGCAACAAATCTTTCATTTGATTCTTGTCTTTTTGCTTGATAGTAATCTCTATCAGAGTCAAGTTCTTCGAAAGCTTCTCTAATTGGTACTTTTTCAACAGATGTTTGCATACTTTCAATTAATCTTATAAATGGTTGGTATGTAACCTCATTTTTCATTTCCTCAAGTGCTTCCCATGCACCACTTTCGTAGTTATTCAAACACTTTCCAATAGGCTCTTTAAATATATTAGCATATCTTTCAAGCCATTCTAATATCATTTCAACATCAATTCTTTCAATTTTCATAAGCATCATAATAATCGTTTGGAATGACATTACTTCATCTTCCATTTCCATTTGACGCATTTTTAACTGGAATTTTAGTAGTAAGTTTGGTCCTTGGTAACCTATATATGCTATAAATATTGCCATAAGTACTTCAAACCATTTTAGATATTCTGAATTTACTGTTTTTAATTTTGTTTCAATCTCTTCGAGTTCTGTCTCAAAATCTTTTTCTATAAAATCTTTGTACTCTTTGTCTCTTTCCATTGCCTTCTGTATATCTTTTGTTGTAGTTTTAGGCTTTCCTTTAAACATGTCTAATATTCTATTTTGTCTTTCAGTTTTTTCCATCGCCTTTTGTAATTCTCTACCTTCAGCTTCACCTAATAAGTTGTAACTAACGGTTGGCTCAGTATATATAAAGTTTATTTGTACTTTATGTAAAGCAAAGAAGAATATTAGTGAGGCTATAAAAGTAAGAATACATATTAATACTTTATTAATATATAGCCACCTAATCTTTAGCTTTGAGCCTGAATCTTTAAGCAATCTCTCTAGTTTTCTATGTTCTTTTGTATCTGGCTTTGGTGCAATTAAATCAATAAATTTCTTAACAATTTTTACATTATATAGCTTTTCTTGCCATGGGTTTTGCACATTTTGTACAATTTTTGTGGATCCATTGTCTTTTAATTTTCTAATTAATATGTAACAAATTATTGTTGCTACCATTATTAATACTTGAACAAGTAAACCTTTATTTCCATTATAAAATGATTTGGTAAATGAGAAATTTGATACTGCCCATTTTTTTAGTGGTTCAAGCATTATTGTTGGTGCTATTGATATTAATGATAAACTTTGAAATACATAGTTTAATTTATCTCTTTTTAGTATCTCAAGTTGCATTTCCTGTGTAATGTTTTCTAAGTTTGTTAAGTATAATGATGCATTGTCAATTTTTCTATCACCAAATTCTTGTGTAAAATATGATATTCCTGCAAACTCTCTTAAGTAGTTATTTGGTGCAACATCATAATATTTTTCAAGTTCTGTTTCTGGGTCTGCTGAATTTAGTATGTTATATATTAACTCAGCTTGTCTAGCAACTTCTATATGTTCACTGTCTTGTGCTGTTGAATATATAGCTTCTGCAACCATGTTGTTTTCATGATATGAGTGTCTCATCTGTGAGAAAAAGTCAACTTGTTGTAGTAATAAATTATTATCTAATTTTGTAACTAAACTATCTGTATATGAATCAATTATAAATAATTCAAATATAAATATTACACTCATTAAAAATAGGTTAGTTCTTGTAAGTATAATAATTATTATTGTAAGAGGTACAATTATCATCAATGCTTTTGTTATAATTCTTGCTGCTTGCATTCTTGTTGTGAATTCATCTTCTAAGTTGTTTATTTCAAGTCTTCTTCTAATTTTTAAAATATATGACCTTGTAGGTAAAAATTTTACATATCTTAAATATAGTTTTTGGTAAAATACATCCCATGAAAAACTTTTTTCTGCTGTTCCTTTTCTAAGGTTTTCTATTCTGATGACATCTTCATTTTTCATTTTTTTTCTAATATTTATATATGCAATTATAATTCCGATTAATGCTGCTGCAATAACGAAACCAAACACCATTATGATTATTCTGGTTGTTTCATTTTCTAAGTCCATCGAATATTTTTACCTCCTAACTTTATGATATTTTGTCTCCTCTTTCGTTAAATTCCATTCCCCAATTTCTTTTTATGAATTTTCTAAATGCCAATGAATCAGTATCATCCATATTGATTATCATTTCACTAATATTGTGGTCTGATATTTTATTTGTTATTACATATTTTCCATCTTGATATTCCATAATATTTATGTGCTTGTATAATTCTTTGTTTGTTTCTTTTTCGAAATATCTTGTTGCGTTGTCAGCAAATTTTTCAAATTTGCCTTCTAATGATTTTTCATTTCTTTGTTCAAAATTATATTCATTCGTATTTTTTACTGGTATACATTCTGTTACTCTTTCAATATAACGTACACCTCTAAAGTCTTTTACCAAGTGAATATCAAAGTTAAGTACTGATACAATTTGCTCCTCTGCTATAACTTCGTTCTTAAATACACCTGTTCTTAACATTGAGTTACGTAGTGCTGTAACTAAGTCTGGGAAAGTCTTAGCATGGTGAGTAAATAAAGTAAACTTTGATGCAACTTGAGCTGCTTGTATCATCCATGCAGCTACGGGGTCAGTAGCAACCTCTCCGAATTATATTAACAGTACCATCAGTTTTCTTTTGAACGTCTAGACCTTCTTGTCCTGATATTGTGTCTGTTTCTCTAAATGATAATATATTTCTTGTTGGATAAATTTTTCTTAAGTGTAACTCAAATGCTGTTTCTGTAATACGAAGGTTCATTGTCTCGTATATATTTTCTATCATAGCCATAAGCATTGTAGTTTTACCACTACCTTGCTCACCAGTTAGTGAAACTATACGTGCACCTTTTACTAAATAACGTAAAAGTTCTATTGCATCTTCTTTTCCTTCGAATAATACTATTTGTTCTAGTGTTGCTCTTTGAACGTCGAACTTTCTTACGAAGAATGCCCATGTTTCTGAGAAGCTTGGTCTAACAACAACGACACGGGAACCATCTTTCATTTCATTGATCTTATAACCATTTGAATCTGATAACTGTCCAGGGTTATTGTATTTATAAATATTTTGACATACTCTTTTTAATTCTGATTCGTTTCCAAATGATAGGAATGCAAGTCTTATTGATACACCATGGAACATTATCCATATAGCATCACAAGCTCTTGGTACTTTATGATCCATAACTTGGTTTAATATTCTTGCATCAGTTTGTGCAACTTGGCTTAAGAAACTCTCTGGAAGTCCTGATACACCACCTGATACACCATCTATATTCATATCTCTTACTTCATCAATTGAACTATATCCTTTGTATAATTGATATATTCTTTGAACTACTACCATTAATTTATCTTTAAATGTTAATGTAGGATTTTCTTTTTCATATATATCACTAATTTCTTCTGGAGTAATTACATAACAAGGTTTTGTGTCTCCCTCTGTAAATTTTAATCTTGCTAAGTCATATTTTTTTATCATCTCTCCTAATGCTTCATATCCAAAATCTTTTTGATATAAATATATCAAAACATCAAATTTGTCTTGTGGAGTCAAAAGTGATGGTACATCAAAAGGTATGGCTTTAGATACATTCGTTTCATCAACTCCATATTCCTTTGATAAAATATCAAATATTAATTCCTTAACATATTTTTTATCATTAACATCTCCATAGGTACAACCTTTTAGAGCTTTTTTTAATTCGTATTTCTTTTGCTTTCTTCTGTTTAATTCTTCTTCAGAAAGTCCTAAATCATATAGGTTAACCTTTGTAATTTCGTCAAGTCTTCTCTTTACGAATTTTATCATCATATCTAAGGTATATGTTTTATCATCAACCTCTAATTGATCTGCCTTATCATGTTCAGCTTTTTCTTGCTTTTTCTTAATTGAAAAGAAAAGTATAACACCAGCTATTATTATGATTATACCTATAACTACGTAATTGAGTACCATAATTTCTACTCCCTCCTAGGCTTCATTTTGTTCATTATCTGCATATCTATTTAAATTTTACTGCTCATTAATAAATTAAGTTTTTCTTATTTTATTTCATTCCAAAATCAACTTCTTGTCTTAGATAGTCTAAGGCTTCAATCGATTTTTTTACCTCTTCATAAAAATATCCATCTTTTCCATTTTTAAATGATAAACTTTGCACTGATAACATGTAATCTATAATTGTGCCTGTACAACAATTATCTGTGAACGCAATATTATATGGAACTACTAGTGGTGTTTCTTTTTCATTTAACATTCTAGCTATATTTTTTGCTGTATATCTAGATTCTGGATTATATTTTCCAATTAACATTGTTACATTACTTTTGGTAAAGAAGCTGTTTGTTTGTTTTAATTGAGTAAAATGTTCAATAGCTTTTGGCGTTTGCGATAGTCCAACAACTATTACACTCGATACACTAAAAAGTTTTTCTTGGTTTTCTTTTGGTACGTTTTTATTTAAATCTACAAAAATTAAGTCATATGCTTTATTGGCATATTCTGCTATATTAGAAAAATATGTCGAAATTTGTTGATAATCCTTAATGTCTGATGTTCTAGGTCCTTCTAACAAGTCAAGTCTTTCATTAAGTATCGGCCTTGTATAGCTTCTTATTATTTCTGATGATGCTGTGTTACTTGCAAACATTCTTACTAAACCTTCCATACCACTTGAAACATCAATATTTTTTCTTCCCATTTGGTTTATAAGTTCACGAGCTTGACTCTTTTTGTTTTCATTAAAAAAACAATTTTCCATTGTTTTATCGTTGAAATCAGTTGACATTATTAATGTTCTATAAGCATGCTCTATACCCATACAAGAAGCTAGTGCTGCTACTGACATAGTTTGTGCTATTTCTTTTCTATCAACATTTACAAAAGTAATTACAGACATTATTTTTCCTTCCTATATTTTCTTAATTTCTTTTTTTATCTCACTTTGTTGTACTAACTCATCTGATACTAATGATGTTACATATTCTAAGCTATCCTTAAAAGTAGATGTATGATTTTTCATTCTTATTTCTCTTACTAATTGATTTTGAAGTATTGCTTTTCTATCAATATTTGTATCAGCAAACTGTACTTTATGTTTTTCAACTATAGCCCCTGTTTCTTTTAGTTTGTGTAATAAAGCTTTTTCTTGACTTGATGATAAATCTGCTGACATTATTACTTCGGTGACATTTATTGGCTTATTTATATATTTTAAAGTTTCAACTATTTTGTTTATTTCAGCTTGATCATAAGATGTAAATAAAAATATATTTTTCATTGCTGGTATCATAAATGATGCTACTGTTTGTATATTGTCTGAATCAACTAATACCAAATCATATGGTAAACTATTAGTTTTGAAATAGGCAGCAACTTGCCCTAAATTCATAAAACCTACTGCTATATCAATTCCTAAATATTCACTAACAAATGTCATTGAATTATTGCTACTTGTGTTTTGAATGATATATCGCATTCTTTGTGCTATTGTTGCATCAACAATTAGGACTTTTATACCACAGTTTGTTAATACTTTACTTATATATAGCAATATATCTTTTTTGTCATAACTTCCTATAAATCCTACCTGTTTCAAATCTTTCACCCTTAAAGTTTATTTGGGTTTTTATATTTTTAATATAGGATAACCCATGAACCTTAATTTTTAATATATTATATTATTCTGTTAAACTTTGTAAGAATTGTTGTCTTTCTGATTTTTGTGTTGAAATTTCTGATGAAATTTTTCCTTCAACATTTGATTTTCTTTCTTCTTCTGTTCCTGCATTTACTGTTTTATTAATTTGATCTCTAATTGCTGCATAATCTCTTCCATAATATTTGAACAATTCTTCTCTTGCTGTTTGAACTACATTTGGATCTGTTTGAATTTGAGTTATTGTTTCTCTTGATGGTGTGTATGTTACAGTAGCATTTTGTTGCAATCCTGGTTCAACATATTTAACAGCATATAGTTTTGAACCTGTTAATTTATAAGCATCAACAATAGCTGATGACATTGTTAATAGCTCTGCTTCATTTAATCTTATCTTTATTGTTTCTGGTGCTAAGGTTTCTCCAAGTGTTGGTATTGTAATTCTTTTCTTTGATAATACTATATAATTTTCTCCAGTAGGTAATTGTAATCTTATATCAACAGTTTCTTCTGATTGTAAAGTAGATGGTAATACTATCATATTGTATTCTTCTTCTCTCATATCATCCGTAGTTATTTCATAGTTCTTTGCAAGCATTGAAGGAATTAATATAGTACGTGCATTTAAATCAATCTTAGCTATACAAGATTCTTCTCCTAGAGTAACATATTTTCTAGTTATCATTATGTCAACTCTTTGATTGTTTCTTGTATAATAATATTGATTATTTCCTAGGTCAGTTAATGGGTAAACTCCTTCTTCGTCGTCTGGAGTTTGTATATTATCATCTGCTGCTATATGAATTTGTTTTACTACTTGTGCATTTTCTCTTTTTGTTGTTGCATTAGTTGCATTTCTTTCTTCATCTCCTACAAAGTAGTGTGTAGTTATCCTATCTCCATCTGTTGATAATTCATAATAATAACTTCCAAGGGCTTTATCAAATGTTAATTGATGTGCTCCTTCATCTGGAAATGCTGTTTCTGATTTATCTTCTGATTTAATACGTAAAATAAACTCATTTAATTTAAGCTCTATCTCTGCTGGAGATAGTTGGTTTTCATATAAATCAGTATCTATAGTTATTTCATTTCCTTTTTCGTCCATTGCTGCAACCTCTGCAAATTCTTGTGCAGAGGTTATTGCTGCTGGTGGAACAAGTGATTTGTCAACCATTGCAGTTGTATACAATGATGAATCTATTATTTGTCCTGAATATACATCTCCTTTTAATACTAAAACTTTTACTAAATTTCCTAAACGTGTTTTTTCAGCGTCTTTTAGTTTATATATTTGCATTCCTAACAATGCTACTATTACTAACGCAACCACCGTTGTTAATATAATTCCTTTTATAAATGATGAACGTGCTTTTTGCTCCAATGGATTTAAAGTTGCCATTACATAATTCCTCCTATAATAATATATTGTCCTAATTATCATACAATATTTTAATATTTTTATCAATAATAATGCACTTTTTTTTATTAATTTAATATTTTTGTAACACAATTGTAATATTTGCTAAATATTTTATTTAAAACTCTTTATTTTTTGCCAAATTTATGTTATAATAATATTAGTTATGTGAATTTTTTATAGGAGGAAATTCAAATGTTTTGGTTTTTATTAATATTATTAGCACTTTTAGCCGTCATTGTAGTTATGAGTATTAAAATTGTTAGACAGTCAGAAGTATATATAATTGAAAGACTTGGTAAGTTTCATAAAGTTGCAGATGCTGGTCTTACAATAATTATTCCATTTATTGATCATGTTAGAAGTATTGTAAGTTTAAAACAACAAACTTTAGATATAGCTCCTCAAAGGGTTATTACTAAAGATAATGTTACAATTACTATAGATACAGTTGTTTTCTATAGAGTAGTTGATCCAGCAAAAGCTGTTTATGAAATCCAAAATTTAAAGAAAGGTATTGAATATCTTTCAGTTACAGCTATGAGAGATTTAGTTGGTAAGATGGACTTAGATTCTACATTTAGTTCACGTGATACAATTAATGACAAGTTAAGAGCTATACTTGATGAAGCAGCTACAAAATGGGGATGTGATATAGATAGAGTTGAAGTTAAAGATATTATGCCACCACCTGATGTTAGAGATGCAATGGAAAAGCAAATGAATGCTGAACGTAATAAGCGTGCTGCAATACTTCAAGCTGAGGGTGAACGTCAAGCTGCCGTTCTTAAAGCTCAAGGTGAAAAGGATGCTGCAATACTTCATGCAGATGCTCAAAGAGAATCTAAGATTAGACAAGCACAAGGTGAAGCTGAATCTATTAGAAGAATCGCTGAAGCTAAAGCAGAGGAAGTTAAAATGGTTTATGGCGCTATGATGAAAGCTAACCCTAACGATAAAATTGTTCAATTAAAATCTCTTGAAACATTAAAAGAAGTTGCTGATGGAGATGCTAACAAAGTATTCATTCCATTTGATGCAACTACAACTCCTCTTGCAAGTATAGGTGCAATGAAGGAAATTGTTAAAGAAGAAAAAAAATAATAAATAGATTACATAATTAAGTTCTAATTTAATCTATAAATACTATTTTTAAAAGCTCTCTATTGAGAGCTTTACTTTTTTATAATTAGAATTTTAAATTCATACTAATTTAAAGATTATTAAATTATTTTTCTTTCAATTAGTGAAGAAAAAATTTCAAAAACTGTTGACATTATATAGATTATTTTGTATAATTAATACGTTGTTAATATGGCGAAGTAGCTCAGCTGGCTAGAGCGTTCGGTTCATACCCGAAAGGTCGTGAGTTCGATCCTCTCCTTCGCTACCATTATAAAAAACGTTATAAATAGCTTGTATCAAGAGATACAAGCTATTCTATTTAGTAATTATAAAAATTAAATCTTTATTCAGTTTTATTTATTAATAATTTATATTTTTTCATAAAATAGTAGTATTCTAGATGTGATATTTCAATTCCTAAAATCATTAATATACTTATTATAACCATTCCCCTTAATATCTCTCTGCTCATCCTTTTTTATCTCCTAATTTGTATAAGAAGGCTTGTTTTTTACTAATTATCAATATACACCTTTATATACATACCAGTAAGAACCTGAATAATTGTTATCTGGATATCCACCACGTGAAGTAGACGTTACATCACTATATTGAGTAGTTCCTCTACTATAAGTAGTATTTGCCACTGACGATTTTTGACGTCTATATTTTCCAGTACTCATAGTAGAAATATTTTTGAATTCATATAATATACTTTTTTCATAGCCTATAGCTGCAGCATTTTTATAAGTTGAATAACCATATCTATTATATGCAGCAGACCCAGATCCATAAGACATATTACTACTTCCTGATACAGTAAACTTTCCTGTGAATCGATTAAATGAATATGAAGAACCTAATGTGGTTCCATACAAACTAAGACTTGTGTCCTGCTCCCAGTCCGTCCAACCTCCTTCCTCATATTTAGTTGTCGAATTTACAGACCATTTTGTCCAAGTATGTAATTTTGTTGCTCCTATTGTAGTATTTGTACTACTATTACCATTTGTATCATAAGCTATTACTTTACAAGTATGACTTCCCATACTTAACTCTGTTATTGTTACACTTTTGGTTATTTCTGATGTCGTTGCTTCAAATATTTGCGTGTAATCATCTTTTAACTCATCATCTACATAGAATTCAAACTTAACAGCTCCTGATTTATTATCTGTTGCTGTTGCACTTAAAGTTATTCCTGTTTCTGAATATTTTGTTGGTGTTAATGCTGTTATAGTTGGTCCTTCATTGTCAAAATAAAATGCTTCACTTCTTCTTTTTGCTGTTGCTCCACTTTCTGTTTCTAATAATATCCATAGATAATATGTTCCAGTGACGTTATTTTTTGTTATTGTGTCTCCATCTTTACAGTTTTCTGTAAATGTGTTGTCTGCTGGTTCTGTTACACTATTTGTCCATTGATATTTCATATTCTTTATCTTTTCTTCTGTTTCTGTTACTTTTATCTTTGTCGAATGTCCCTTTTCCCATGTTGTATTTCCATTTGGCTCAAACTCTATTCCTGGCATTATTCCTGTAACTTCTACTGTCACATTTGCCATTAAATCTCCATATGCTTTTATTATATACTTTCCATT
>CATKDT010000044.1 GCA_949746675.1 uncultured Clostridia bacterium | reverse complement strand
TTGAAGAAGGCAATTTAAAATGCACTCTTGTCTTTTCAAAAGATAAATAGTTTGCATACATATATTCTACTACACTAACCTTAAAATTTCCATCATATCTTCTAATTTTTTGTGGTTTTAATTCATCTTTACCAGAATTTCTGTAAAGATTACACCAAACTCGAATTTGTTCTTGATGGATATGATATTTTTGAGAAGCTTGTTTATATGAATGCTTACCTTCAATAACAAAATTAACAATTTCAAGTTTTAACTCAAAAGAGTGTCTAAACATACTGGTGAACCTCCATTCATACTAAATTTTTTAGTCCAATATTTTTGGTTCATATCATATGTGGTTCACTTCAGAATTAACTTTCCTATTTTTTAACTATTACTAATATATTTATTTCTTATATTTGTCACTGTTTAACTTGGATTAATTTTCACATAAAAGTACCCATCCTTATGTCCATTATTAGGGTACGCTGTCTCACTGTTAGATGTAACATTCCCATACTTTGTTTTTCCCTTCGAATACGTGGTTTCCCCATAGGTAGTTCTCTCCCATAAACTAACTCGGAACGTGTCATCACCAGCATTGTACTCCATTTCACCTTTATCTATAATTTCAAAATCAGACATCTTGTAAGCAGTTCCACTATAACGGTTATACTTCATCGGATTAACAGCACTCTTTGGAAAAAGAACTATACAATCCGCCTTAGGATAATTGAAACCATCTAAAAAACAATATACCATTTCCCAAGAGCTACTTTTCCAGAAACCGTTATGTAGCATCATATTACCAGAATCATCGATACCAGTAAGCTCTCCAGTGCTAATGGTTGAATGATACGTATTAGTAAAATCAGAGTCACTATAATTTTTAGTAATATAACCTTTACTAACCCAACCTGTGTCGTGAACAACAATAGAAGTATTGACTTCCCATTTCTCCCAGGTATATAACATAGTGCTAGCATTAGTTATAATCTTTTCAGTTTTGTTGTTTTTACTGTCATATGCTATAACTTTACATGTATGTGTTCCCGTTGTTAATCCTGTTATATTAACTGTTTCTGTTTTACTTACTGTTGTTGCTGTATATGTTTTTGTGTAAGTACTTTTTAATGTACTACCATCGTAAAATTCAATTTTTGTCAATCCAACTCCTGTGTCTTGTGCTGTAACTTTGTAAGTTATTCCTGTTAATGAGTACTTTGCTGTTGAAAATGTTACTGTTGGCCCTGTTGTATCTATTAGAGTTTTTGCTATTATATCTTGTCTTGTTGTATGTCCTAATTTGTCTGTTACTATTACATAACAACTATTTTCTCCATATGTTGCATCACTTATTGTTAATTCTTGTGAATTACTTGTTTTTACTTCGTTTACTGTCTTTTCTCCTTTTTTACTTTCTCCAACAAAAAATTCGTATTTTACTATTCCACTTTGACTATCTATTGCTGTTACATTTAATTTGAATGATGAATATGATACTGCTGTATATGTTAGTGATGTTATATTTGGTCCCTGATTATCAAAGTTAAATCCATCACTTCTCCATTTTAGTATTTTTCCTGATTGTGTTGTTAACATTGTCCATAAATAGTATGTTTCTGTTAATTCATTATTTGTTATTGTGTCTCCACTCTTAAATTCTTCTGTAAATTTATCATCATCTGGTGTTGTTACACTCTTTGACCAATAGTATTTTGAACTTGCTACTTTATCTGCTGTTTCTTGTATTGTTACTACTGTTGAATGTTCTTTCTTCCAGTCTTCGTCGCCATTTGGTTCAAATTTAACTGAGGCTACTATTCCTGTTACTTCTACTGTTGTACTATCCATTAAGTCTCCATATGCTTTTATTGTGTACTTTCCATTTTGTGTTGCTATATAATTTTCTATTGCTTCTGGCTTTGATGGATCATATGTGTATTCCTCTATTTTTTCACCTAATATCCATATTTCTATTTTGTTTATTCCATTCTTTTCTTCTTTTGCTGTTATATTTATTGTTGCATTTTTCTCATCGTCTGCTAATTGTACCATTGCATTTACTGTTGGCCAGACTAAATCCTTAGGATTTCCTAGATATCTGCCTATCTTTGGTACACTTCTATCTAGTTCATATGCATATTCTCCAATTATAGCTACATCGCCTTTTACATCTGAACCTGGTATTTCGCTTTTTATTAATTCATCTAAAAAATCATTTTGATTATAATCTGGGTTTAGATTTTTTTCATACTGTCCATCTGCTAATAACACAGTTTCTAATACTTCTCTTGCTTTTGCTTCATTATATTTTTCTCCTGCATTTTCTGCTCTTTTAAATACTCCTTTGTCACTAAATACTGCACCTAGTGAAACAGCTGCAAGAATTAGTAATACTATTAGGGTCACAAAGTATACAAGACTCTAAATTAATTATTATGAATATTAACTAATTGTACATAATATTTACATTTATGCTTCTTTAATCATGCATAATGCACTTCACTAAAAAAATAAGCCCAATTATTAATCTCTTTGTCTAATAATTTAGGCTCATATTATTACTGATTTACTCATCTTATTCTAACCCTATGCTTACGCCTAGAGCGTTATTTATTTGATTCATTATATTAGCATCTTCAATATGTCCAATCTTTTCTTTTAATCTACTTTTATCAATAGTTCTTACCTGTTCTGCTAAAATAACTGAATCAACTTTTAAACCTACATTTTGAGATCCTATTGCTATATGCGTTGGTAATTTTGTTTTTCCAAGTTTAGAAGTAATTGCTGCTGTAATAACTGTTGGACTATATTTATTTCCCACATCATTTTGAATAATTATTACTGGTCTAATTCCTCCTTGTTCTGAGCCCACTACAGGACTTAAATCTGCATAAAACATATCTCCTCTTTTTATTGTCATCGTTACTCTCCATTTATTAAATTAGAGATGATATATCTTAAATATTTAATTCTATCTCATTATATGTTATGTAAACTCTTGTGTTTTCGTTCATGTCTATTACTTCAAATATTTTTGGTTTTAACGTTTGTTTGTCAATATATAAATTTTGTTTTTTATAATATCTTCCTTCTGTTTCAATTTTCATAATTATAGTTCCATTTACTTCTTCAATTTTTCTATTATTATTTTTTTTATACTCGTTAATAAAGTCATTTAGAAATAATGTATTATCACTTAAGTGTGGGTAATTTTCATATATCTTACTAATATTAAGTTCTGTATTTTTTATTTCTAATGTTCCTTCTTTATATGTAATAATTGTTCCTTCCATACTTTTAGGCTCTAATACTTCTTGTCTGCATTCATTGTCTTTTACTTGTTGTTTTAAAATATAGGTATTTTCATTTTTGTTACTTTTTACTTTTACTTCTATTGTTGCTTTATATGAATTAATATTTAAAAAATATTCTTCTATCTCTTGTATACTTTTATTATTTCCAATTATAGAATTTTTATTATTATTTTCTGGAAAGATTTTTATTAAAATTGTAACTATCAAAATTACTATTACAATAATTATTAAATTTTTCGTTGACTTCATAGCATTTTCTCCTCATATTTGTTTAATATTTAATAACCTACTATAACAAAGTTAACTTACTTTTACGAACGACTTTAAATTTGTTTATGTTTTTATACAATAAGTTTTCTTACAATATAAAAAGACAATAGTTATTAACTACTGTCTAATTATATTTATAAATTTAAAAAATATTCTTTTAGAGTTTTTTCTACTTCACTTTTAGTTTCTAATCTGTTTATTTTTTGCCTAATTTCTGAAGCGTTTTGCTCTCCTCTAATATAATATGATAAGTGTTTTCTCATTTCTCTAATTCCTGTGTATTCACCTTTTTCCTTAACTTCTAACTCAATATGTTCTAGTATTATTTGTAATTTTTCTTCATTACTAATTTTTCTTATTTGCTTGTCTTCAAATTGATTTATCATATTTTCAAATATCCATGGATTTCCTAGGCTTGCTCTTGAAATCATAATTCCATCACAATTAGTTTCTTTAAACATTCTTTCTGCATCTTCAAAGTTACATATATCCCCATTTCCTATAACAGGAATTTTCACAGCTTCTTTTACTTCTTTTATTAAACTTAATTTAACTTCTCCACTATAAAACTGACTTCTTGTCCTTCCATGAATTGTAATAGCGCTTGCCCCTGCTCTTTCGATATTTTTTGCTACTTCAACTGCTGTAATATGTTCACTGTCCCAACCTGTCCTAATTTTAACTGTTATTGGAATGTTAGAATTTTCTACTGCTGACTTCGTTATTTCATATACTTTTTCTGGTTCTAACAAAAGTTTACTTCCATCTCCATTTTTCACTACCTTCGGAGCAGGACAGCCCATATTAATGTCAATGATATTTGCTAAATTCCTATCATTTATGTACTTGGTTGCAAATGCAATTGAGTATGCATCGCTTCCAAATATTTGAACTGCAACTGGTCTTTTTTCATTTGTTGTGTTTAATAATAATTTTGTTTTATTATCATTATACATTAATGCTTTGCTACTACACATTTCAGTTACTACTAAGCCTGGATTAAATTTCTCGCATATAATTCTAAAGGGCCTATCTGTTAGTCCGGCCATAGGTCCTAAAATTATATTGTTATTTAATTCTACATTTCCGATTTTAAGCTTGTTTAGCATAATTCTCCTTACTAAGTTTTAATGGAATTTAATAACACCAAAATTATAATTATTTTTTAACACCTACTCTAGGAATGTTGCATTCTGTCTCCTACTACTAATATTCAATAAAAGTGCTATCATAATAAAGTTACTTAACATTGAACTTCCACCATAGCTTACGAATGGAAGTGGTACACCTGTTATTGGTAACAATCCTATTGTCATTCCAATATTTTCTATCATGTGAAACATAAATATACCAGCTATTCCTGTTGCAATGAGTGACCCGAGATCATCTTTTGCAGTCTTGGCGACATACATTGCTTTTGTTATGAGAACTACATATAATATGATTATGGTAGCAGCTACTATAAATCCTAATTCTTCTCCGATCACAGAAAATATAAAGTCTGTTGATTTTGGATATAAAAATCCTAATTGCGTTTGATTTCCTTTTAGGTATCCCATCCCTAATAATTCACCTGCTCCTATTGCAAGTTTTGATTGAGTTAAGTTATATCCTGCGCCTCTTGGATCTAATTCTGGATTTAAAAATACATCAATTCTTTTCTTAGCGTGGTCAGGAAGTACAAATACATATAATAATGGAACGGCTATTACTACAGCTAATATTGCTGCTATTATATATCTTTTATAAATTCCAGCTACAAATAGCATACATACAAAAGCTAATAAAAACGCTATTGCAGTTCCATAGTCAGGTTGTTTTACTATAAGTATTAATGGTATTCCAATTAAAATAAATAATAATATTAATCTTGTTATCCTATTAACCTCTTTAGTTCCTTTTTTTTTCATCATCGATATTACTAAACCAAGAAATAATACTACCACTATTTTTGCAAATTCTGATGGCTGTATTGAGACTACATCCTTTATTACAAACCAACTTGTTGCTCCTGATATGGGTTCTGTAAATAATACCGCAACTAATGCACCTATTGATAATATATAAAGTATTGGTGAGATTTTTGATAGCATATCATAATCAACTAATGTAAATACAATTAAAACTGGAATACTTACTCCTATCCACATTAGTTGCTTTCTAAATTCATCATGACCTGCATTAGCTGTTGCTGAATATATTGCAAACAATCCTATTATTACTAATAGGATTGTACATAACAAAATTGACCATTCTATATTTTTTGTTACTTTTTTTCTCATTCTTAATTTAAGTTCCTTCCTAAGTAACTAGTTATAAATCAACTATTCTTTTGTATAATCTTATATTATTTACATTTAGGTTATATTGTAACTATATCCTTATAATATATCTTTTTAATTTTTTACCAAATATTATTTCTTTTTGTTATTTTGCTTGTTATTTTTTGCATTCGGATTTATGTTATATGTATTTGCTGGTTTTGATTTCGAAGTTGTATTATTGTTTTGTTTCGTATCTTTTTTTGTATTATTTACATTATTTGTATTTTTATTATTTAAATTGTCTGTGTTTTTATTTACAGTATTTTGTGAATTTATATTATTTTTGCTTGTTGCATCTTTCAAATTTACATTTTCTTTATTAGCTGTATTTTGAGAATTTGTATTGTTTTTTGTTGTATTGGTGTTTTCTTTCTTGTTTACATTATTTTTGTTATTTGCTGTATCTTTTTTATTGTTTATGTTAACATCTTTTTTAGCTTCTTGTGGTTTACTATTTGTATTATTAACACTTTTTGATTGTTTTATGTTATTACTTACCTTTTTATGGCTAGTTAATTTTCTACTTTCATTCTTTATGCCTTTTATTGGTATATTTGCATATAACGCTGGAGCCCCTGTTGTCCCATCACTGTTTTGTTTATTTGTAAGCTTAACATCTATTTGATTTTCGTCAACATCTATATATTTTTTTATTACATCTATAATTTCTTGTTTCATTAAATCCAGAAAATCAGCTGATACATTTGCCCTATCTTGCATTAAAACAAGGTGTAATCTCTCTTTTGCTGCATCTTTGTTTGTGCCTTTTTCATTTATTAGCTTATTATTATTTTTATTAAACTTTCTAAAAAACGTCTTTATGTTATCCAACATTTTATTTATCCTTTCGATTTTTTAAATACTTTTTTTATGGAATTTAAAACTCCTCTATTTTTCCTTCCTGGGATTGTTACTTCAACATTTTCCCCAAGTATTCGTCTTGCAATCTCAATGTAGGCTTTACCTGATGGTGCTTTTTTATTAGATACAGCTGGTTCTCCTTTATTCGTTTGTGTAATAATAATTTCATCTTCTGGTACAACTCCTATTAAATCTATTGATAATAAATCTAATATATCTTCAACATCCATCATCTCACCTTTTTTTATCATTTCAGGTCTTAGACGATTTATTACTAATTCAGGATTTTTTATTTCTGAGGCTTCTAATAATCCTATTATTCTATCGGCGTCTCTTATTGATGATATTTCAGCATTTGTTACTACTAAAGCTCTGTCAGCTCCTGATATCGCATTTTTAAATCCTTGCTCAATTCCTGCTGGACAATCTATTAATATATAATCAAATTCTTCTCTCAATTTGGTAGTTAAATCTCGCATTTGCTCTTCATTTACAGCACTTTTATCTCTTGTTTGGGCAGCTGGTAATAAAAATAAATCTGTATATCTTTTATCTTTTATTAGCGCTTGTCTTAATTTGCATTTTTGTTCTACTACGTCAACAATGTCATAAACAATTCTATTTTCTAGTCCCATTACGACATCAAGGTTTCTAAGACCAATATCAGTATCAACTAGTACAACTTTTTTGCCTTTTAACGCTAACGCTGCACCTAAGTTGGCTGTTGTTGTAGTCTTTCCAACTCCGCCTTTTCCAGACGTTATGACTATGACTTCACCCATAACTCTCCTCCTTGAATAATATGTATCTATTATATTTTTATTTTGAATAAATGTCAACAATATTACAGAAATATTACAAGTTTTTTTCAATAATTATCTACAAATATATAAAAGTCCTATACTTTCAATTTAAATAATTAGTATTTTTTAATGTTTTCTCATTTTTTTTCATGTTGAAAAAAGAAAGAAACTTTGGTATTTAAATTTCTTCCTTTTTATTTTTTGCTTTGTATAATTATTACATATCCATATCATCTATATCTGTCTTGACATGTTGTTGGTCTAATTCTTGACTTTCTGATGTTAACCATCCTAGTGGCATTGTTGTTCCATCCTCATTTTCGTATACTATATGATAAGAAAATTTTGCATTTGGATATTGTTGTTTTAATTCCCATAAATTAACGCTATCATCTTTTATTACAACATATCCTTCATCTGTTATAACATCAATAAATTGAATTCTCTTTACACCATTAGTAAAGCTCTCAAAATGTCCATATCTTCCTTGTCCTTCAGGTGTTTCAAAATATCTACCACTTTCTATATTTAATGTTGCTCCAACTTTTATAGATGATAAATATTCTTTCTTGCTATCTTTCTCTTGAGTTCCACCTTGGCTTTCTTGTTCCTGAACTGAAGTAGCTGGTTTTGCTTGTTCTTGTGTTTGACTTTCTGGTGTAACTGTCGTTTCTGGTCTTTCTTGTTCTTGAATTTTGTCTCCTGATGTAGCTAATGTTTCTTTTTCAACAATTTCTTGTATTGGTGCACTTTGTTCAACATCATCTTGTGAAGGTGCTTGTGCAGTAGGTGTTTTAGTATCTGCATCGTGTTTTCCTAATACAAACTCTATTCCATCTTTATCAACATTATGTCCAGGGTTTACATTTTCAACTGCTGTTGGTGTATTTGCTGGACTTTCTACATCTGCTGTATGTGAATTTAATAATCTATATGTTCCTATTCCTGTAGCTAATGCAAGAGCTGCTGTTAATGTTACCACTGTTACAGCTTTTCCAATTTTCTTTTGCTTCTCTGTTACTTTAGGAATAAATTTTTTATTACGTATTGAGTCCGATTTATTTTTAACTTTTCTAGTAAATCTTGCCTTAAAGCTTCCTTCTTCTCTTTTTGGTCCTCTTCCTATAAATGCAAGAATTCTATTTTTAGGTTTATTATTTTCTACTTCTTGTCTTTTTTGTTCTTGTTCTTCTCTTTTTCTTTCTGCATCAGCTCTTCTTTGTTCTGCTTCTGCTGCTCTTCTTTGTTCTTCAGCTATTCTTTTTTGTTCTTCTTTTGCTGCTCTTCTTTCAGCAGCTAATCGTATTTGTTCTGGATCTGTTGCTCTTGCTTTTCTTTCAGCTTTAGCTTGTTGCATTCCTTTATATCTATTTTTTAATTTTCCTGCTTCACGTTGTGCTTGCTTAGATGCCTGTATTGCTTTGCTTCTACTAATCTTCTTTTTTGTTGCTTGTGATTGTCCTTCCTCTCTACTTGGTGATGAAACTCTTCTTCCAGCTAATGCTGCTTGTAATTCTGTAGCAGCTGGGGATGGATCAAGTTTAGGATTTTCTTCTTCTTCTCTTCTTAAATTTTGTAGCATTTGATCTACACTTGTTTGGTTTGGGTTTGATAGTGCTTCTATTGTTTCTCTATTTATTTGTGTTTCTGAAACTTGTCCTGAAGGATTTATATTTAGATGTTCTCTTGTCATATCTCCTACATTTGATAATTCTTGAGTTTGTGCTACTTTAGGTTGTTCTGGAATTTTTGGTGTCTCTTTTACTTGATTATCCTGTTCTGCTTCTTTTCTCATTTTTCCTAGAGTTGCTTCATCTGGCATTTCTGGAATATCATCCTGTATTATTTTTGGTTCCATAGTAATAGGTGCTTGTAATAATGGTTGTTTACTATTATCAGAAAATTGTACATTTATACCATTCTTTCTTTGTGAAAGGGCAGTTCTAATTGCTCTTACTCTTTCTCCAAGTTTCATTTTTCCTAGTCCACCTAGTAAACTTATATTATATTCAACATTAACACCTGCTTTTTCTAATTCTGCTGCTCTAATTCCTGCCATCTTTTCTTCAAAACCTTTTGCAGTAGCATCATAATAAGCATCAAGAATCTCTTTACCTATAGCATTAGCATAACCATATGCATGGTTTGTTCCATATTGACTATCAAATTGCTTGATGGCTTGATATACACCAACATCAATTGATTCTAGCTTCTTTCTTGCTATTATATGTCTATTATTTCTTTGTATTTCTTCTCGAACTCCTTTAATGGTGTTCTTATCATATTTTCCGTTTATTGGCACTGTTATTGTCTTTTGTCCGTCATCTTCACTAATGATATAAACTCCTTGTTTCAAATTAACTGAAACTCTTAACATATTTATTCCTCCAAAACTTACTATTTACGTTTACATAACCATAGATAATATAATTATACCATATATTGCTAGGCTTTGTCAAACTTTTACTGGAATTTTCTGTATTTGTAACATATTTGAAATATTATGAAAAATAATTGGTAAAATTTAAAAATGTACTTGATAAAATTGGTAAAATAGTATATGATATAAAAAACGAAAGGAGAAAATTAAAATGAGTGAAGATGTTAACAATAATTTAGATCAAGAGGAAGTAAATAATATAGTTTCAATGACTGATGAAGATGGAAATGATGTAAAATTTGAATTTATAGATTTAATTGAATTAGATGGTGAAGAATATGTTGTTTTATTACCTACTGAAGAAGATGATTCTGATGAAGATGGTGAAGTTGTTATTTTAAAACTAGAAAAAACTGATTCTGAAGATGAAGAGTCTTATGTTTCTGTTGAAGATGAAGCTGTGTTAAATAGAGTTTTTGAGATATTTAAAGAAAAATTTAAAGATGAATTTACTTTTACTGATTAATTTTCATATTAATCTATAAAAAATATAACCTCCATAGAGGTTATATTTTTTATAATTACTCACTTTTTATCTCTCCATCATCTGAAACTTGGTTTTCAATATCTTGATTTTTTTCATCAATAGTTTCAAGATTTGCTATTGATATTTCATATGCTACTCTAGACTCTGTTGTTCCATCATCATGCTTTTTCTCATATATTCTTGATTGAATTCTTCCAGTTATCTTAACTTCGGTACCAACTGGCATTTTTGAACAAAATCTTGCATTTCTTCCCCATGCTATACATGGAATATAATCAGATTTGTTATATGCTCTATTTACTGCAAGTAGTATATCTGTTATTTCTCTTCCAAATGGTGTTTGTCTATAAATAGGTGTTTTACATATAAATCCTATTAATACTACTTCATTTGAAACTAAATCTTTGCTTGCTACTATTTCTTCTTGTATCTCTAAAAATTCAATATCTTTTGCAAATACTGTAAGTATTAATCTATTTTTGCTTTCTTCATAGCTATTATAAGATCTAAATTGCCCTTTTATTCTAATTTTTTTCTCAAGTACAAGTTCATCTTCTTTAAATAATCTTTCTGAAATTGTAATTGGTATCACATCTGCATTTCCACTTAAACGTGGTACACTTAATCCAAATGTATAAAATTTTTCTCCATATATTTCATGACTAAACTTTTTCTCTTCTGTAATCTTTCCAACTAATGTTAAGTTGTTGTTTTCTAAAAAATTTGTTTCCAACTTATTTTCCTCCCTAAATAATCGTTATCTATTGTGTTTCTCTTATTATTTTTGTACATCTTTTTCATTATAGCATATTTTTTCCATCTTGTCTACATAAAAAGTTAAAAAACTTTTATTTTTGTAATAATTTTGTAACATTTCTATTTTTAACCATTAATTATTATGTACATTTTTTGCTTCACTATACCCTTTTTGACTTTCATTACTTGTATTCGTCATTGTAGTAACAGTATTATCGATTTCATTTGTTTTTTGTACTTTGCTATCAGTCTCTGTAGTCTGATTTTCATTTTTAACATTATTCATTATTATATTTTGTTTTTGATTTAAACTATTAGTTGATGTTTCTTGTATTATATTATTTGTTACTGCATTTGTTGAAGTCTTTAGTATTTCTTCATTGTTTTTTGTTATAGCAACTGATAAAACTAATAATATTGTAACTGTACTAATTGAAATAAGGTACGATAAAATCTTATCTTTGTTAAAAATAATGAACATAAATTTACCTCCAATTAATTAATATTCTATTAATTGGAGATTATTACTTTTTTATATAAAATTTTCTATTGTTTTACCCTACATCAATTCCTTCTATTTTTATGTCTTTTCCAAGTATCTTTTTTGCAACGGCTTCAAAATTACATTGGGTATCTGTTATAAAAAATTTATCATCTTTTGTAATATTCTCTTTTATTTTTTCTCTTGATTGCTCCATCTGCTTTGCTATTACTTTTCCAGTATTTATTATTTCTACATTTGGCAAATATTCTTTTATAATGTCCTCAAACAATGGATAATGTGTACATCCTAATATAAGTGCATCTAGCTTTATGTTTTCAAAATTTTTTAAATATTCTTTTATAGTTAATTTAGCAACCTCATTTTTTATCCAGCCTTCTTCTGCCATTGGTGCTAAAAGTGGACATTCCTGATTATATACATTTATATTTGAAATTTTACTGTCTAAATTTATTTTCCAGCTGTTACTTTCTATTGTTCCCCTAGTTGCTATAACCCCTACATTTTTATAATTCATTCTTTTTATATATTCTACTGTTGGTTCTATTATTCCAGTTATTGGAGTATCGTATGTTACTTTTAATGTGTCTATTGCTCTACTTGTCGCTGTTCCACATGCTATTATTATTTCCTTTACATTTTTACTTATTAAGAATTCAACACATCTTTTTGATGCTTTTATTATATTTTCTTTTGTTTTTGAGCCATATGGAAATCTTTTAGTATCTCCTATATATATTATTTGCTCATTTGGGAAAGTTTTTTTTACTTCTTTATATACTGTAAGACCTCCAACTCCTGAATCAAACATTCCTATAGGTCTATTGCCCATTTTCGATTTACCTCCTTCCTAAGTCATAAATAATTTATTCCAGTTTATATATCATTTTTAGTTTTTATTTAACCCCTAGTTATCTCTCAGCATTTATAATAGTATATTTTCTTCTAAAATGTTTACCTTATCTAATATACATTTACTTTGTATTATTTTCATATTTTCCTTCGATAATAATATTACTATTTCAACATTTTCATTATATTCATTTGATATAATTTTTGTTTTCATTTTCTTTAAATTATATTGAAAGTTTTGTATTTCATTATATTTCATATCAATCTTATACTTGTTTACATATTCTAATTCTATAATTTCGGATTGATTAAGTGCTTCTAAGCTTACATCTGTATATGCTTTTACTAGCCCTCCAGTTCCTAGAAGTATGCCTCCAAAGTATCTTGTTACTATAATTATAATGTTCGATAACTCTTTGTTTTTTAAAATATCTAGCATTGGCGCTCCTGCTGTTCCACTTGGTTCCCCATTATCACTAAATCGTTCTATATTATTACCTTTTTCCTCAACAATATAAGCATAGCAATTATGCCTTGCATCATGATACTTTTTATTAATTTCTTCTATTGTTTCCTTTGCTTGCTGCTCTGAATTTACTTTAAAAATATTTGCTATAAATTTTGACTTTTTTACAGTAATTTCTGCACTAACATTTTGCTTTATAGTTTTCATACTCTATCCCTTATTTAGACCTGCAGTAAAGCCTGTAGAGTACGCAATCTGCAAATTAAATCCACCTGTATATGCATCTACATCTATTATTTCTCCTGCAAAGTATAAATTTTTTACTAACCTTGATTCCATTGTTTTTGGATTAATTTCTTTTATTGATACTCCTCCTGAGGTTATTATAGCTTCTTCAATTGGTCTATACCCCTTAATATCTATTATTAAATGTTTTAAATTATATATTAATCTTTGTCTTTCTACTTTTGTTATCTCATTTACTTTCTTATCCAGATTTATGTTAACAAGTTTAATCATAACAGGAATTAGTTTTTGTGGTAATAAATCATTTAGTGCATTTTTTATTTCTTTGTTTTTGTACTTATCAAAGTCTCTTAAAATTCTTTCATTAAGTTTCTCTTCACTTAGTGCTGGCTTTAAATCTATATTGACTTTTACATTCTTCATCTTTGTTCTAACTAAGTGTGCTGAAGCACTTAGTATTATTGGTCCTGATATTCCAAAGTGTGTAAATAACATTTCTCCAAAATCATTATACACTTTTTTTTCATTTTCGTAAACATTTATTTCTATATTTTTTAAGGTTAGGCCCTGTAATTCTTTGCATGTATCTAGTGTAGATTCTTTTGCTGTCATTGCTACTAATGATGGTTTTAATTCTGTTACTGTATGTCCCAATTCTTTTGCCATTTTATATCCATCTCCTGTTGAACCAGTTACAGGATAACTCATTCCGCCTGTTGCAAGTATTATTTTGTCTGCTTCTATTATTCCCTTATTTGTTTTTACCGCTGCTACCTTTATTATACTCTTATTATCTTCTTTTGTTTTTTTGTTTTTAGATATAGTTTCTTCTACATTTTCGTTTTCGGATATTGTTGTTGATTTTTCACTTTTCACTATTATTTTTTCAACAGCAGTATTTGTATAAATTGTAACTCCTTCTAGCTTTTTTAATAATGCATTTAATATATCTTCTGCTTTATCACTTACTGGAAAGATCCTACTTCCTCTTTCTACTTTTGTTGGAATGTCTAATAATTCTATAATGTCTTTATTTGTGAAGTTCTGAAATGCACTATATAAAAATCTTCCATTTCCTGGTGTATTAGCTATAAATTCTTTCATATCGTCTAAACTACTTGTTATATTACATCTGCCTTTTCCTGTAATTAATAGCTTTTTCCCAAGTTTATTCATTTTTTCTATTAATATAACTTCATTTCCTTGATTTTTTGAAGAATATGCAGCTAGCATCCCAGCTGGTCCTCCTCCAATTACAACTACTTTCATTTTTTTAATGTCCTTCCTAATGGAATATGGTTTTATTATAACACATAATACTAAAAATAGAAATAAGATATAAAAATCTTACTCCTCATTTACATTTTTGGCTTAACATTTTATTCTAGCATACTTTCAACAGCTTTCATTACACCTAGTTTTCCATATTCATATGTAAGTCCGCCTTGTTGGAATGCTAAGTATGGCTCCCTAATTGGTGCATCACAGCTTAATTCTATTGAAGAACCTTGCGTAAATGCTCCTGCTGCCATTATAACTTTGTCAGTGTATCCTGGCATATCATCTGGAATTGGTATTGCAAAAGAGTCTACTGGTGATCCTTTTTGAATACCTTGGCAATATTTTATCAACTTTTCTTTGTCTCCAAATTGTATTGTTTGAACTATATCTGTTCTTTGTTCATTCCATTTTGGTTGTGTTTCGTATCCTAAGTTTTCCATTACTTTGCTAGTTAATATTGCTGTTTTTAAACTGCTTGCAACAACGCTTGGTGCAAAGAATAAGCCTTGTAATATTTTTTTATTCATTCCAAGTGTTGGCCCAACTTCTCTTCCTTCTCCTGGAAGGGTTAACCTTTCAGCTACTAATTCTATTAGTTCTTTTTTACCTACAACATATGCTCCATTAGGTGCAATTCCACCACCTAGGTTTTTAATTAGTGATCCTACTAATATATCAGCTCCAATTTGGCTAGGCTCAATTTTATTTGTAAATTCTCCATAACAATTATCTATCATAATTATTACATCTTTATTTACTTTTCTAATTGTTTGTATAACTTTTTCTATTCTTTCTAAAGTTATACTTTTTCTAAGAGAATATCCTCTAGACCTTTGGATTTCCACTAATTTTGCATTTTTTGCTGATAATCTTTCTTCTATCTTTTTATAGTCAAAGTCATTATCAACTAAGTCTATTTGCTCATATTTTACTCCAAATGATTTTAATGAACTTGGATTTTCTGTTATTCCAATTACTTCATCTAGTGTATCATATGGTTTTCCTGAAATACTTATCATTATATCCTCTGGTCTAAGTAATCCAAATAATGTTACATTTAAAGCATGTGATGCTGATATAAATTGTCCTCTTACTAAACTATCTTCTGTTCCAAAAATCTCAGCATATATTTTTTCAATAGTCTCTCTACCTATATCATTATAACCATATCCTGTAGTTTCTCCAAAATGAACATCTGATAATTGATTATCTTGAAATGCTTTTAATACTTTCTCAGTATTTTCTTGGCATATTTCTTCTACTTTTTCAAACTCTGATTTAACTTCCGCTTCTGCTTTATTTACTATATCTATTATTTCTTTTTTTACGTACATTTTTTCTCCTTATTCACCAACATATATTGGAACATTAAGTCCCCTAGGACTCTCATAATACCTTCCTAAAAACTTAGGTGTACTATCTGTTGATATCTTATAAGTTGGCTCTAATACTACATTTCCGTCTTTGTCCATTATTCCCCAAAGATCTCCTACTTTAAATCCTGCAACATTTCCATTCTGTTCTGTTACATAATCATAATCATAACTTGTAATATTAGTTCCTTTACCATTTAAAAATCCCCATTTTCCATTTTTGCAATCTGCAAATATTGAGTTTCCTTTAAATAAATCTCTGTTATAAATTACTTTTCCATCTAAATTAAAATACTTCATATCTGTATTTGAATATATCTTAATATAATTATCTGTTTTTATTATCTTTGCTTGTTCTATTCCTTCAATGATTTTTCCTTTTTCATCTATAAGGTCTATTTTACCATTTTGAGTATCAATTGCTTGTAATAGTTTAGTATCTTCTATTTTTTGTATTGTTCCATATTTTATTGGAACAACAATACTTTCGTCTGCTTTAATTATTCCTGTTTTTGCATCTTTTGTTGCAATAAACATATCATCTTTAAAATAGTCTATATATATATACTTGTCCTTTAATAGTTTATTATTTGAATTGTCTACTATATTATAATAATTGTCATTATCTATAATTATGCTATATTCTTTTGATACTGTTGTATGATTTGATACATCTGTGTCTATTTGTTCTCCTAAAGTATTAAATACTAGTTTTGTTTCTCCTTTATTAGCAATGATATAGTCTCCTCCAATAGTAACAAAGTCATAGTCTATTGGTAATATTGATTTCCCCTTTAAATCAACTATTCCTGTTGCATTTCCCTTAGTTACTATAATTAAATTACTGTTTTTATCAAAACTTATCTCTGTAAACTCTGGCTCTAATATTACTTTTCCTTTTTTAGTTAATCCATACTTTCCATTTGTTGAAATTACTAGATATACATCTTTGTCATTTTCAATCTCGGTTATTCTATTTAATTCATTATATATTGTATCTAGTACCTTTTTTCCTTTTTCGTTAGCATATCCAAAACGATATCCATCATCAGTTTTTATTCTTGTTATAAATCCTGATTTTTGGTATTTTGTATTCTTATCAAAAAATCCATCTGCCATTATATTATCATATTCATTTTTTATTATCGTTTTTCCTTTTGTATCAATTACTCCATAGCTGTTTTGTTTTTTTACTTTTAAATATCCTTCTTTGTAATCAATTCCAGATATCTCTTCATAAATTGCATCTGTGATTTTATCTCCTTTTAGGTTTATTATTCCATAGCTACCATTTTCTTTATATATTAAAATATTTTTTTCATATGGGACATAGCTGGTTTGTTGATTTATTGGCAATGCTTGAATATCTTCATATTGTGTTAATATTTCTTGTTTCTCTTTATTAAATACTGTCCATTTTGGGTTTTCGATGTCAGTATCAGTTGTACATAGAAATAAATCAGTTGTTGGATTAGGTATCTGTACTTGAATATATTTCGGTTCAATTACTACATTTCCTAATTTGTCAATTACTCCATATTGCTCTTCTTTTCTTAACACATAATATTCTACATCTTTTTCTGTTATTTCTTGTATATGTGTATTACCAGTTTTTCCCATTCTTGTAAATGTTATAACTAAAGTTACTGCTGCTATTATGATTACTGCTAGTATAATTATTATTTTTTTGTTATCTTTAATCATTACTATTTCTCGTATAAATATTATACGAATCTCCTTTCTTTTTGCTTCTCTTCTTACTTATATATGCTTTGCATTTAAGTCTTTTTTATTCACTTTTGGTTTTTATTGTTTCACAGTTAATATCACAGTAAAATTCAACTCCATTATCGTAATTTTTTACACCATATTCATTGTTATAGTTATTCATAATTGCTTTTACCACTGCTAATCCTATTCCAGTTCCACCTTCTGCTCTATTTCTAGATGTATCTTCTTTATAAAATCTTTTCCATATTTTATTTATTTTGTCTTCTGGAATTTTTTCTCCCGTATTATACATATATAATCTGATTTTATTATTCTTCATTTTCTCACATCTAATAAGAATTTTCTTTTCTTTATTTACTTCTTCACAATGTTTTATTGCATTTGTAAAATAATTATTTATAATTCTTTCTATATATTTATAATCTGCATATACTTGATATTTCTTTTCATCAAATTCTACTTTTATATTTTTATCTTTTAGTATTACTGTTTGTCTTTTTATTTCTTCTTTTATTAGTTCTGTTAAATTAAATTTAGTATCATTAAATGGCATTTCTTGATATTCTATTTTCATAAGTTCTAGTAATTCTCTTACTATGTTATCCATCTTTTGGGCTTCATCCATAATTACTTCTGCATAGAATTTTCTTGATTCTTCGTCTGTGTTTACATTTTCTATTAAGCCTTCTGAATATCCTTCTATAAGTGATATTGGAGTTTTTAATTCGTGTGATACATCTGATATAAATTGCTTTCTCATTTCGTCAATTTTTGATTTTTCTTCTATATCTTTTTCTAGTTGGTCATTATTTTCTCTTAACAATTCTATTGTAGTTTCAAGTTTATCAGATAATTGATTTATGTTTTTTCCTAGAGTATTAATTTCATCATCTGCATCAACTATTCTATATTTTTCACTAAAATCTAATTGTGTCATCTTTTTTGTTATATTATTTAATTTTATAATTGGTTGTGTAAATCTCTTCGAAATTATTGAAGCTGCTACCGCAGATATTATAATCATCATTCCTGATATAATAAATAATACTCTATTTGAAATTCTTACTGATTCTTTTATTGGTACGACTGGTATTTTTATATATAATATGTAACCATTATTTAATGTTGCTTTTAGAAAAACATTATTGCTTTGTATTTTTTCTCCATCTGACCAGACTTCTATATTATTTTCCTTTGAAATGTTGCTTCCATATAATCTAATATTCCTATTTACAAAATTTACAATATCCTTATTTCCCATATAAACTACATTGCCCTCTTCTGACAATATTAGTATTTGAAAGTTTTCTCTTATTTCAATTTCTCTTAGTTGTAAATCAATATTGTATTGTACCGAATTTTCATAATACTCGTCTATTCTATTAATTACTTCCTTTGCTGATTTTATTTTTGTATATTTATAAAATCCTTCTAGTATTAAACTATTTATTACCATTATTACAAAAATTCCTATAATAGTTGTTGTACATAAAGTTAAAAACATTCTAAATTGAATAGATTTTTTAGCATCTTTTAATTTCATATTTATATCATTCTTTCTTTTTTCTATTTTGTTTCGAACTTATATCCAATACCCCTAATAGTTTTTATATATTTTCCTCTTTTTCCTAATTTGTGTCTAATCTTTTTTATATGACTATCTATTGTTCTTGAGTCCCCATAATAATCATAGTTCCATACATTATTAAGTATCTTTTCTCTTGATAGTGCTACATTTTCATTATCAAGTAAATATTTTAATAACTCATATTCCCTTAGACTTAATTCTATAGCTTTTCCATCTACTTGAACTATTCTTCCATCTGGGTCAATTACAATTCCCCCGTAGTCCTTAGTTTGTACTTTTGTAGTTTGCGTTCTATTTAGTATTGCATTTATTCTTGCAACTAATAACTTTGGGCTAAATGGTTTTGTAATGTATTCATCAACACCAAGTTCAAACCCAAATAATTCGTCTTGTTCTTCTCCCCTTGCGGTAAGCATAATTACTGGTACATTTGATGATTGTCTTATTTGTCTTAAGGTTGACCATCCATCTAATTTTGGCATCATTACGTCTAACAATATTAGTTTTATTTTTTTGCTGTTTTCTTCAAAAACTTGTAAAGCTTTTTCTCCGTCTTCTGCCTCAATAGTTTGAAAATTCTCTTTTACTAAAAAGTCCTTAATTAATTTTCTAATTCTTGGTTCGTCATCTACTATTAATATTACATTATTTTCCATAGAATATCCTCACTTCTTTGTTTTAGTATGGTTGTTCTACTTTTATTTTCATTGGCTAATTATATCATATATTGAGAAAAATGTAAATATCAAATAGAGATACTGCTTCAGTTAGAAATTATTAAAAAAGAAGCAAAATGCTTGCTTCTTCTAAATGCTATCAATATTTATTTCTTTAAAATTCTGTTCCATTCTTTGAAACCAATTTAAGCATACTGATATTTTTTCTTATTCTTTATGAAAAACATTATGCTTACAAATAGTGCTAATAATTCTGCAAAGGTTACTGCAAGCCATAGTCCATTTATTCCCCAAATCGCTGGAAGCAGATATATCATAATAATTTGAAATACTAATGTTCTCATAAATGAAATAGCTGCTGATACAACTCCATTATTTAACGCTGTAAAGAAAGATGAAGCAAATATATTAAAACCACTAATTATATATGATGTGGAGAATAACCTTATTGCAGTTGTCGTTATCCTTAATAAACTTTCATCATAGCTTACAAAAATTGATGCCAGTAGCTTTGATAATATTTCAGCAAGTCCTGTCATAACCAATGAAGTTACTGCAATTAAAATAATACTCTTTTTAAATAAACTTTTTAATTCATCTTTATTTTCTGCTCCATAATGGTATCCTACTATTGGTGCTGAACCTATTGAATATCCTAGATATGTTCCAGAGAATATAAATCCAACATACATAATAATCCCAAAAGCCACAACTCCATCTGAACCTATGTATTTCATAAGTTGCATATTAAATAGCATATTTACAAGTGACATGGATAAATTTGTTAACATTTCTGATGATCCATTGGCACAGCTTTGCATAATTGGTTTTAATTCAAATTTAGTTTTTGTAAATTGTAAAATATGATTCTTTTTTTTAATAAAGTAAACTAAAGGAATAATTACTCCAATTACTTGACTAATTCCTGTAGCTAATGCAGCTCCAAAAACTCCCATCTTAAATACATAGATAAGTAAAAAATCCAATATCATATTGCTAATACCTGATACAATAGAAATGATTAATCCAAAGGTTGGTTTCTCTGCTACAATCAAAAAACTCTGAAATGCATTTTGCAAGCAAAATGGTACTAAAAACATAAGTAGTGTTCTTCCATAGACTATACAGTCTTGTAACATACTTTCATCTGCTCCTAATAGTTTTGCCATTGGAGCTATTAATATTACTCCCAAAATTGTTAGCACGAAACCTACTATTGTTAGTAAGTATATTAACATTGAAAAAAATCTATTGGCTTTTTCTTTATCTCCTTCTCCTATTGTCTTTGAGACTAATGCGCTTCCACCAGTTCCTATCATAAAGCCAACTGTTCCTAAAATCATAATTGCTGGCATAATTAAGTTTACAGCAGCAAATGCATCTGATCCTACACAGTTAGACACAAATATGCCATCTACTACTCCATAAATTGATGTAAATATCATCATTATTATAGTTGGCAATGTAAATTTCATCAACTTTTTATATGTAAAATGTTCTGATAATCCTATATTCATTTCTTCTATTTCCTCCTAAACCAGTTTTTAATATACTCTGTAAGTGATGGTATTATTTCTTTTATTTATAATTCTGTCGTATTAATACAAAGGTGATAGTTTTCTTTATCTCCCCATTTTATATTTGAAATTATCTCGTGATACTTTTTTCTATTTTTATCAACTTGCATAATTTTATGTTTTAATTCTTTATCTGTTTCAGCTACTAATATTGTTGTTTGATTATTTTGAACTTTAGAGTATGCTGTAAATGATTTTGCAAAGTGAAAAGAATATGGATATATTCCTTTTTCAGAAATGTTCGTTATATATTCTTCTGTCATTCCTGTTTGTTCTGTAATTATTTTTATTATTTCTTTATCATAATAAGCATATCCTAATTCATCTGCTAGTCTTTTTCCTATTTCACGGCCTCCACTTCCAAATTCTCTACTAATTGTGACAATCTTATTCATCTTTATCTTCCTCCCTTTTTATAACTTTGCTCACTTCGCCTTTAAATAATATTGTCTGTTTTCTAAAAAAGTTAATAACTCTATCCATTTCATTTTCGTCAATATCTTTAAATACTTTTGTTTCAAGCCTCATCACTCTTCCTACTGTATTTTTGGCCATTTTCTTTCCTTTGTTTGTAAGTTTTAATCTCTTAGATTTTTTATTATTGTCTAAATATTCCACCATAATATATTTTTTATTAATTAAATATTTTACAGATGAATTAATTGTTTGCTTGTTTAAATACCAATCTGTGTACAGTTCTTTTTGAGTACAACCATTTTTATTTTGATATAGTTCATATAATATCCAAAAACTACTATCTGATAATTTGTAATAACTTGCAAGCTTATGATATTCTTCATCAAATTCATTCATATATTTGCATATCATTACCCATTTTTGTTCAATACTATCTTTCATTTATACCTACTTTCCAGCAATTGTTTTTCGTATGATTTCATACTATCCGCAGTAAAATATTATAATATGATTTCATACTATTGTCAATACATTTTTTTAAATTTCTTCTACTCTTTGAATTACTGAAAAAAAACAAGTAATTTTCTAACTACTTGTTTTTATATATTGTCTACTTTTATGTTTTTGCTGTATACTCTGTCTTTTCTCCATTTTCATATAAATAATATGTTCCATTTGTTAATTTTGAATTACTTATTATTAGAGTTTTAAAATCTTCTTTTGCTTCAAATGAAATAATCTCTTCTCCTGTTTCGTTTCTTAGACTAATCTCTGTTCTCTTAGAAATTTTACTATTTAATGTAAAACACACTGACTTTTGTTTAGAGCTATTTTCTGGTTTCTCTAACATATCAGAACCTAAAGCAATAACAGTTCCACCATTAATTTCAAATCCTTCATCAGTATCAATTCCAGCATCTCCACCAACAGAAGAACCTATAGTGTATACATTTCCACCACTGATAATTAAGTTTTTGTTAGAATCTATTCCGTCTCCACTTGCTTTAATATAAATATCTCCATCATTTATTGTAATTAGTCCACCCTCTCCGCCTTTGAAATTTTCCATCATTCCTCTTCTATCAAATGAAATGCTAGCAATAATGTCGTGTGATTCTTCATAATTTTTTACAAGCCTATTTGATGTATTTCTTATTGCTAAAGTTACAGTAGAGCTAGCAGCTATAACCAATATAATAATTCCTATTAAAATGTTTCTTCCCTTATTTCTAAAAATTGAAACTACACTGTTTTTTAAAATATACATCTTTTTTCCTCCTAATCTTTTTATAATATACAACGTAAAGCTTGAAAAATTATTGAAAAAAACATAATTTTAAATTTAATCCTGCAGAGTATTACTTATAGCTTAAAATAAAACATTTTTCCATAGTAAAAAAGCATTAACATTTTTGTTAATACTTTTTTAAATAACGAATTTAAATAATTTTCAAATTGGAATTGTCACTTTAAATACTGTAAAGTTATCCTTATAAAACACTTCTATTTTTCCGTTATATTT
>CATKDT010000043.1 GCA_949746675.1 uncultured Clostridia bacterium | reverse complement strand
TTTCTCGGTTGCCTTCTCTGCTCTGCTAAATATTCCATCTTGATTAAGTATCATACTAAGCGAAACTCCTGCAAGTATTAGTAACACAATTAGGGTCACAACTAGTTCAATTAATATAGTCTTTAAAATTTGTAAAAAACCTCATTTGTAATTTAATGCAAATGAGGTTTTTATACTATATAACTTTTATTTCTTAGCCAATATTCTTGCTAAATGTACTCCTGAGCAAGATGCCATCATAAGTCCACGTGTTAGTCCGCCTCCATCACCTATTGAGTAAAGACCCGATATACTTGTTTCAAATTCATTGTTGATTTTTAATTTATTGCTATAAAATTTAATTTCTGGGCCATATAGTAGGTTTTCTGGGTTTGCAAATCCTTCTACTACTTTATCCATTTGTTTTATGAATTGCAAGATGTCTGTCATTGTTCTATAGCCTAGTGCAAATGTAATATCTCCTGCAACTGCTGCTTTTAAAGTTGGCTCAACTTTATTATTTTTAAGTTCTTCTTCCCATGTTCTTTTTCCTCTGTAAATGTCTCCAAGACGTTGAACTACAACATTTCCGCTTCCAAGCTTATTAAGGTTTTTTGCAACATTTCTACCATATTCAATAGGTTTGTTGAATGGATGATTAAAATGATGTGATACTAATATTGCTAGATTAGTATTTGTACTTTTTCTGTCTTTATATGAGTGCCCATTTACTAGAGTTAAATTGTTGTCATATACTTCTGCTGATACAAATCCACTTGGATTTTGGCAGAATGTTCGAACTTTGTCGCCAAATGGGTATGGTCTTCCTATAAATTTGCCCTCATACATATATGTGTTTACGTCTTTCATTATTTCATCTGGTAGTTCGTATCTAATTCCTATATCTACTATTCCTGGCTCTGTTTCAATTTTATGTTTTTCACATATATTAGATAACCAGTTTGCTCCTTTTCTTCCAACTGCTAAAACTACATTTTCTGCTACTATTTCCTCTGATTCAGCATTTTTATCCTCAACTTTTGATGCATCTTTTATTTTTACGCCTTTTATTTTTCCTTTTTCTATAACTAAGTCTGATACTATAGTATTAAATTTCATTTCTATACCATTGTCTTCAAGATATTCTTCAATTTTTCCATATAGTATATGACTTTTTTCTGTTCCTAAATGTCTTATTGGTATACTTATTAGATTAAGACCATTTTTCTTTGCCTTATGTTGCATTTTTCTTATTTCTTCTTCGTGTTCTACTCCCTCTAACTCTTTTCCTGCGCCAAATTCTAGGTAGATCTTATCTGTATAGTCTATTAATTCTTTTGTCTCTTCTACCCCTATATAGTCATGTAGAATTCCTCCTACATAAATGTCATCATCTTCTTTATTATATAATGAAAGTTTTCCATCTGAAAATGCTCCTGCTCCTGAAAATCCACTTGTTATGTTACAAAATGGTTTGCATTTTACACATTTCCCTACTTTTTCAATAGGGCATACTCGATCTTCTACTCTTTTTCCTTCTTCTATTAAAAGTACTTTTTTACCTTTGTTTTGCTTGACAATTTCATATGCCAAAAATATAGAGCTTGGTCCCATTCCTACTACTATAATATCATACTTCATTTACCATAAATTCCTCTCTTTTAAGTTACATTTCTATCTTATTATAAACCTTCTTTATTGTCAAGTTAAACTTAATAAATTGCTAAATGCAGTCTGCATAGCACTCAAACGAACCGCGAAAAATAAGGATAAATTTAGTAATTTATTAAGTTTAAATATATTTATTAAATTCAGATTAAATGCCTTATAACACCATAGCCTTCCCAAACATAGTAATATAATCCATAATGCCTTTTTTATTTACTGTTTTATCTACCAATATATCAACACTTTCAACAATGTTTTCCCCATTTCTTATAACAACTGTTCCTACTTTTAAATTTTCCATTACTGGTGCTTCTAGATATGTTATAGAGTTTATTTCAATTTTTATTTCTTGATCTGTTGCTATTTGCTTTATTGGAATATTAGTATCTAATTTTGTTTGAATTTGAGATGAGGCCTTATATACAAATATTCTTTTTTCGTTTATTTGTTTCCAGTTTCTAAATTCTTCGTTTATCTTTTCTTTTATATTTTCCATTCTATATGTTTTAAAAGCATAATCTATTAATTGTACAGTATCTTTTGCTCTGTCTTTTCGAGTGTCAGCCATAAGTACTACTACTATTAAATCCATATTATTTCTTTTTACTGAAGTAACTAAGCACCTTCCTGCATTATTAGTAAATCCTGTTTTTACTCCATATACTCCTTCAATATCACTACATAATACTTCATTTGTATTATGTATTTCTCTCGGTGTTCCATTTATATTTATTGTTGCATTTTTACTTCGTACTATTTCGACAAATTTTGTGTTTTTTAGCGCATAATCAGTTAACTTTGCAAGTTCTACTGCTGTTGTATAATGTGCTGGATCATCAAGTCCATGTGGCGTTACAAAGTGTGAGTTTTTTAGTTCAAGTTCTTGTGCTTTTTCATTCATTAATTTTGCAAAGCCTTCAATGCTTCCACCTAGATGTAATGCTAGAGCAACTGCTGTGTCATTTCCTGATCTTAATAATAGCCCATAAAGTAAATCATTTACTGTTAGTTTATCTCCTGATTTTAATCCTAGTTTTGATCCACCAACATTTGCTGCTTTATTTTCAATGATTACTTCCTGATTTAAGTTTTCGCATTTTTCTAAAGTTATAATTGCTGTTAAGATTTTTGTAGTTGATGCCATTGCTGTTTGTTTATTTTCGTCTTTTCCGTAAATTGGTAATTTCGATGCTCTGTCATATATTACATATCTTCTGGAGTTTATTGTTGGTTTAGTTGTTCCTTTTTTTTCTGTATTGTTTGACACCTGGTTTGTTGATTGATTTGATATATTACTTGATGTCTCATTTGTTGATTGAATTACCTCAGCTGCTTTGTTCTCTTCTTCAATTTTCTTTATTTCTTCAATGCTTTCTCCAAATTCTACTTGTTCTTCATTTTCATCGTCGTCTGCTAAACTAATGATGCATGTTGAAAATATAACTGTTATTGTTATAAAAAAAATAAACATTATTTTATAAATTCTATTCATTATTGTCTCCCTTCACTCTGTTTTACTTTGTTTATCATCTGTAATTATATCAAAAAATGATAGATCCTTTAAAAGTTATATTTATAAAGTCAAAAAAATCATCTATCTAACAATATGTTAGTAGATGGTTTTTATTACTTCTATGTTAATTTAAAATTTTTTATTTAAAGATTAATGTTTAAACTATATTTTATCATTTATTTAAAGGTCAATATTGAAACTATAATTTCTCATTATACTATTGTCATAATTTGATATTATTCTTACTGCATTTAGCCTAAGTTGAGTTGGCGTATTTTCGTCATCAAAATATTTTCTAAATATAAAGCTCATTGTTTTTGTTTCATGAGGTTTTACTCTAAATGTACTATTTGCGATATTCATTGCACTTCTAAGTTGATTTCCTAAGTTTAGTTCTACTTCCTTGTTTGTGTCGAAATTTGCAATTATAATATCATTATCTGTTAAATTCGTAATTGTTAAGTTATATTCTTCTCTAGTGTAACTTAGCTCTTTTGATGCTACATTTACTTTTAAAAAAGCATCTTCTTTTTCAATTCCTATTCTTTCGTTTTTTATGTAGTTGTCACAAGCAATTTCGAAAGTGTCATTATTTTTTATTAATGCAATTCTTTCCTCATAAACTTTATATCCACCTGTTGTTCCAGTTGATTCTATGTCATCCATTATTCCTAAAATGTAGACATATGTATCATCAACATTTGAGTAATTTTGTAAATAATATACTTTATTATTATTGTATATGCTGTCTATGTATTTTTTAAAGTTTTCTATATCATTTAGATATACATAATGTTTGCAGTCTTCTGTTATTAAGTTGTATGCTTTTTCATATTGTTTTGAATTACAATATTCAAAATATTCTTTTACAATAGCTTGTATCTTTCGTTGATTACTAACTGATACTTTTTTTGTGTCGTCCATTATTGGAGAGTTTAAGTCGTGCTTTAATAATTTTATTTCTTTTGGCTTTGTTATAAGGTATTGATTTAGCGTAAATATTATAAACCATACTGCAAGTACTATCAAGGTTGGCTTTCCATAGTCTTTTATAAAATCTCTAATTGCTAATGTCATCTTGGTTTTAAAGTTCATTTGCTTGCTCCTTTCTTGGAATTTTATAATTATTCTAGGCTAGTTGGCGTATCTACTTCTATGCCTTCTCCTTCTGCATCTTCCTCAACTTGAAAGGAAATTTTATAATCATTTGCACCATTTTCTCTTATTACAATTCTTTGTTCAAAACTTTCAAATTCAGTATTAAGTACTTGTGATATTTTTACTTTTAGTATAAATATGTCTCCTCGTCTGTTGGCCTCATTGTAAGTTACTGCTATATTAGTCTGTGGATATTTATTCTTTACATATTCTATAAATTTTTCAAGATTATTAAAATAATTATTTTTAAAGTTTTCATTTAAACAATTATATGCTTTTTCATATTTTTGCTGTTCTATGAATTTTAAAAATTCTCCAAAATATACTTGTATTCTGTCTACTTCATTCATATCTTTTATTTTATTTATTATTGTATTTTCTTCATCTTTTTCTTTTCTCTGTTCTTCTGTTAAAGATGCCATTTCTCTTTTTTGTTTTTCTTTTCGTATTCCTATTCCTATAAAACTAGCAACTATAGTTAAAATAAGTATTGAAATGACTATTATTATCAATTCTTTTTTCATTCAAAACTCGCTTTCTTGTCAAAACGCAATTATTTTTCAACTACTCCAGCTGTTATCATTATTTTAGGGTTAAATTCATTTACTAAATTCTCTGCATTAATTACATGTATTTTTACTTTTATTGCTTCATCTGTTTCATAATTTATTGTTGTTATAAATGACGTATATGTTTCATTTACCTCTAATGTATTTACATCTGCTGTAAAACCTACATATTCTGGATTTTTTGTCCAAGTTACTTGTACTAGTTGATTTGTTATTTTTAAATAATTTTCTTTGCTAATTATTCCTATTTTTATAAGTTCTTCTTTGTTTAAGTCGTAATTTTGAAGTATTTTGTTTAATGATAAGTTTCTACAACTTTCATATATTTTTCTTGCATTTATAACAACTGAACTTACTTGGTGTATTACTTCTTGTTTAGTAACTGGTCCATTGTATTTTAAAAATATATCTTTTAGTTCATCATATTTTTGAAATTCTATTTTCTCTTCATTTTTTGAGAATGTCGTTTTTAGTCTTATTACATTTGTATCTGAATACTTTAATATTAATTCAAAGGTAAAGTTTTCCACATTATCCTCACATGTTGTTAATTCTATTATTGGTGAAGGCATGTCTTTTTTATTCTTCTCTGTTATATTGATTTGTATATCTTTGCAAATTAATATAAATTCTTCTCTTGAATACATATGTATATCATTTATCTCTTGTGTATGATTATCATAATATGTTCCAATTTGTTCTTCATTAAAGTTTCTTATTTCTTCATATAAATGTGGAATATGATTTACTATGAATTTATATAAGTCCCTTTCAAACATTCCTCTTGTAACTGGTCCTTGATAAAGTTTCATTACTTCTTTCATGTTTCTTGGTGATATTCGTAAATTATCAACATATTCTGGATCTTTGCTTTCATTTGCACTACTTGGTGGGTCTATAGGATTTATATTAATTGTATTATCCTCACTTTTTTGAATTATATTGAATAGTGAAATTGCGGATATAATTAACGCAATTATTATAATCACAATAAATATAATTATTTTCTTCATAGTCATTCCTTTCTAATCTTCTTGTACATATTTTCCGCCTTGTAGTCTATAGAAGAAATTTCCTCCTATATTTCGACAATATTTATTCCAATCTGATGGTGTTCCATTGTCTCTTGTAATTCCATTTTTTACTCTACTAATATATGGTTCCATGTATGTATAGAAACAGTTAAATCCATGTGAACGTTTTCCATTATCTAGACAGTCATCAACTGCTTTTATAACATCTTTCTTATTAGTTGTCATAAGTTTTGATTTTGGATAATAATTTAAATATGATCCTGAGAAGTAAGTTTCCCATTGTCCCTCTGCCTTTATAAGTCCTACTAATGAGTCGCTTCCAGAAAAACCTGGATCTCCTAGTCTATTTACTAAACAAGTAGCTACTGCTAATGCATCAGTATATACATTTCCTGCGTTTATTTCAGCTGCAACTATTGCATAAACTAGATCTCTGTCATCTCCAACTTCTGCATCTGTTACTGCATCACCATCACGTATGCCTACTTGAGAATTTCCACTTGTGCTTGGTATATTGGTTCCTCCTGTGGCTGTTCCTCTTTCTTCTTTTATTGTTTTTCTAACCATTTCTTCATTATAAATTGTGTAATTTTGATTAATATAGTCTTCGACGTCATCATCTATTGTGTCTTTTTCATCTCCTATTGTTTGTCCTATATATGATTTATCCTCATATTGCATAACTATATTTACTTTTGATGTTGCTGTTCCTATTACTTGTCCTCTAGCAACTGTTCCTGATGCTGTACAGTTTACACCTTCTATAATCATCTTTTTGCCTTTTACAATATCTTTGTTTATTCTGTAAAAGTCATTTTCGACAAATTTCTTTGTTAATATTTCAACTGTTCCTGGATCTGATCTACTTGGATTTGATTTCAATGTATCAAATTCAATTACTATTTTGCCATCTTCTGTTGATATTGTTCCATCTCCTGGCATTATAAATTGTTCTCCATCAACATCGTCTATGACAATTCCATATTCGTTAGTGTCTTTTGATACTTTCCATTTTTTATTGTCTGAGCCAGTATAAAATGGCCATAATAATACTTGTTTTAGGTCCTCGTTGAGTTTATCTTTTTCAATATGTCCTTCTATTGCATCACTTGTTGCAAGTTCTTTTAACATTCTGTATATTGCATCAGAGTCTTCTGTGTGTACTTGTTTTAATATATTAAATGCAGTTAGTGTGTCAGATGGTGTAGCGAATCGTGGTTTTTCCTTTTTAGGTAAATTTCCATCATATTCTGTTTCATCATTTGTATTTAGCTGCCATCCTTCTCCATTAAATATATATTTGTATCCTGCTGTCTTTCCTCTGTCTATAAGTTCTGCTTTTGCAATTGCATGTGCTCTATCAATTGTTCCATCATATTTATAATATTCTTTTTTAAATAGTTCTATTATGTACTGATTAGGACCTTCTACATATGGTTCGTTTACTTGGTAGAATATTCCTGTTCCATCTTCATCTGTAAGTAATGCGTCATTTATCATTATGTTATAGTTAGCAAGTGCTGTTCCTTCTCCATTATAGTCTATGTCTTTTATTGCTTGTCTACTTGCTCTATAAACGCCTCCCTCTCCTACTGTAAATTGTATGTCTTTATAATACCAGTGTTTTGTAACACTTGCAATATATGGTAGTTTTGCATGCTTTACACCTTGTTTTCCAAGGTCAACTAAGTCCATTAGTTCTTGTAATTCTTCTGCTGTAACTCCTGATAAACCACTTGAACCTGTTCCTGATAGTTTTGTCATTGTGCTACTTGCTCCTGAATTTGTTCCATAAGCATTTTGAGCAGCTTTAGCAATATTATTATTACATCTATACAATTGATTTAAGAAATTACTTATGTCTACACTATTTCCTCTGTGTGCATTTAAACTATCTAATAATGTTTTTAGCTTGTCTTTTTCTGCTGTATCAGTTTCACTTCTCCATTGTGACCTAACCTGTGATATAACATTACTATAATATGCAGATTCAACATCATTTTTGTGATACGTCTGTCCACTTGGTGTATTAATTTCTAATTGGTCATTGTCTTCAAAGTTAATTGATACATTTTGTAAATTTATATTTACTTTTGTATTAAAGTTTGCATCTGTTGCTATTTCATATGTTAAGTCTGGCATTCCTGTTGCTAATTGTAATGCTATAAATAACTCTGTTGGTCTACCATATAGTGATGTCCATCCTGATAAATCATAACTAAATACATTTCCAAATTTAAATCCTAAGAAACTGTCTGTGTATAAAACTAATTGTTCTGCTTCTCTATTTATTTCTGCTTTGCTGTTTCCTTCATTAATATTTAGTAAACCTGTTGAGTATGAGTTTGGCTTTTCTGGTAACATTTCAAATGCTCCATCTCCAAATATTGCAATAAGTGAATTTATGGCATTACTTAGCCTTGCTCCACTTGCTTGCAAATCTCCCCATATACTATACCTTGATAGTTGGTATGTTTCTTCACTTGCTGCAATATAGCTGTGTAAATAATTATTTCTATATTTTACACCTATTACTGAGTCTATTTGTTTTGTTGCCCCTTTTTGAGTAGTTGATCCTGAATCATCTGTATATTTTACATCTGCAAATCCATACCCTTGTACATCATATCCTTGATCTTGTAGATATTGTGCTAGTTTTATTACGTCATCACTATCAACATAATCAAAGTCCCCTGTAATAAATCCTACTACACCTCTCCATAAACTTTTTCCTGTTTCCTTTAACTTTCCTATAAACATTCCTGGCATTGATGACAAAAATCCATATAAAGCAAAAATATACAAGATAATAATAACAGCAATTAATACATATATTAAAATAGGTGCGCTTGCTGCAAGTTTTGATGCTAGTTCTGCAATTTTTTTGGAATTTTTGGCTGCTTTTTTTGCTACATCTGCTGTTTTTTGTGCTGCTTTTTGTCCAGCTTCTTTTGATTTTTGGTTGGTTTCATTGATATAGTCTACACCATTTTCATCATCTTGTTGCTCATTTGCCATTTTTATCACCTCTTTTACTTACTGTTGTTATTATTTTCTATCTCTTGTATATTTTTTTATAATTATTATTTATTATGGGTTTGTGCCTCCTCCAGATCCACCTGTTGGGCCTCCACCGCCTGTTGGGGGTGGTGTTGGTCTTTGTCTTGGTCTTCTTTGTGATTGTGATGGTCTTGGGCGTGGTTGTCCACCCTGTCCTTGTTGTCTTCCTTGTCCACCAAAACCCCATCTTCCATTTCTTCTTGCATTGTTTATTCTACTTGCAGTACTTTTTACACTGCCTACAAATCTCATTGGTGCTGATGTTTCACTTATTGCACCTGTTTCAATTCCATTAAAGTCATTATTCAGTGCTTCGTTTCTATCTTCTTCACTCATTCCGTTTTTTTCATAATTTGCTGCCATTCCTTTCAACGCTGCTTGTAAATCTTTTTCATCATCTGTTAATGGTCCTTGTACATTTCCTGTTAACATATCTACTGCTTTTTGACGTACTTGCGCATTTACTTGGTCTGGTGTGAAGTTTGGATTTTGCATTGCTATTGTGTTTGCATAGTTATTATATGCTTTTGCAAGATTTCTGCGCTTCTTGTTTGTTTCTGATTTTTGTATTCTTCTTGCCATTGAGTTACCTGCAAGCATTCCTCCTTGTATCATACCTTTATCAATGCTTCCAGTTGCTCCCATACCAAGCATTGCTCCTGTTAATGTTGAACCATACCTTAATCCTGTTTTCATCCATTTTCCTGCTACATTTCCAACAGTGCCTAATGCGCCTCCACCTCGAGATCCACTTGTTCTTGAACCTCCTGATGGTGCTCCGCTTCCTGATCCTGAGCTTCCTCCAGCACCAGCACCAGAACCTGCTCCAGATCCTGAACCATTTCCACTACCTGAGCCACCTCCACTGCTTGGAGATGGTCTATTAGGATTTCCTCCTTGTCTAACATTTGTTGTACCTTTTGATGCTGTTGTCATGCTCTTTTGTGGATCAGCGAATTTATTGTTTCCACTTCCGCCTCCACTACTTTTTCCTCCACCGCCAGATTTCGCTTTACCTGCTAAACTAATAAGTGTTGCTCCACCAACTGCTGCTGCAAGTGTGTCAGACATTGATTGACTTTCAAAGTGGAATATATGCTTAATTATTTTTTCAGATGTTAATACAAATATTAACATTGCTATTGCTATTATTATTGCTTTTAATGAATATCCATTTTGTAATACTGTTATTGCTGTTTGTCCTAAAGCTAAATATGTAACACACTGGAAAGGCTGAATTAATATATTATACGAGAATTCTTTTAACCATGTATTTAATGCTTGTGATTTTGAATCTCCCATTTTATCTATTGAATATGTTACTGTTACTAATGGCGCTATTACTATTAAGAATGCTATTGTTATCATACGTTTTACATATGAAATTAAGAACAAGAAGGTTACACCTACTAGTAGTACATAACATAATGCACTTCCAAGACCTTGTGTAAATCCTATTCCTAATGCATCTGAAAATAGTTGATCCATAATTGTGTCACTAATCTGTCCATTTGATCCTGTTATTGTTGATTTAAGTACATCTACTAATATATTATTTATATTTACTATTGCTACCATTAAATAGTGTAGTACAAATAGTAGTGCTAGTCCTGTAATCCAGTCTATTAACATTTGTTTATATTTTGCTTTGTCTTCTGCAATTGTTGATAATGCCATTCTAATGCCCACATATACTATTATTACTATTAATAGTATTGCTGCTAAGTTACGTACACTGTAATACCATATTGAAACACTTTTTCTAATTTGATCAACAGTTGAATCTCCTGAGTTTAGTTCAAAGAAGTTTATACCTGTTAATGTTACATTATTGAACAGTATGTCTGCTACTGAAAGTGTTCCTGTAAGCCCTTCTCCAACAACTGCATTCATTATCCATGTAAGAACTTTTCCTACTATTAAAGGCATTATTTTTACTGGCAATACTAATATACCTGCTAAACCATCTAATATCACGGAAAATGGATCCGCATCAGAGCTTGGTGTCGTCGTTGTAGTAGCTGTTGGTGTTGTGGTGGCTCCTACTGCTCCTGTTAATGTATCTCCGATTGCTCATATTAATTTCAGTTGCGAAACTTGCAGGAGTAATAACTAAAGTTGCAATAACTATTTGGAGTAGCAGTGTTATGGATATTATTTTTTTTATTATTCCCTTCATTGTTAATTCCCTTTCATTTAGAGTACAGTCTAGTTCTTTGGTATATTTTATTTAAATCTTTTCTAGATTTATTTATATCTTTATGTTTTTTATATTCTACTTAAATCTTCCTCTTATTTCTTGTATAAATTTATTTGGATTTTTAAGTTTTTTCTTTGTTTGCTTCATATATCTGTAACCTACATTTTGCATTTCTGTTACTTTAGATGCTAATCCTCTATTTTCTGGTGATACAAGCTCTGTTTGAATTCCTTGTGAGAAAATATTTGATACTTCTTGTCTTGTATAATGTGTTTCATATGTTTCTTGTGCTTTTTTTATTCTTTCTTCTGGTGTTAATTGACGTTTTCTTGACCATTCGTCCATACTTCTGCTTGCTGATGCACCTTCTTGCTGTTCTCTAGTAGGAGGTTGTGTTCCGCTTGAGCTATCTCCTGTTCTTCCTTGGTTATTTTCAGGTCTCCTTGATCTACTGTCTGGTTTTCTTGTTTCTCTTCCGTGTTCATCTAGCCCACGTGCTTCTGCTTGTTTTGCAGCATCTTCCATACTCATCCATTCGTTTTCACGTTTAATTCGTAAGTTCTTTTTCAATTCTCTTATTAATAGTTGACGCTGAGTACTTGATAATGTGCTGTTTGGATCTATTGTATCAAAAGATGCATTTAATATTGTATCTATGTTGTCAGTGTTTATAATTTTTATATCATGTTTTGTCATATAATCCTTAATTGCATCATCAATAATTGCTGTATTTCCATTTACTGAACTTAATGCTAATAGCTGCTTTATTGCTTTTTCTCTTTGCTGTGCATCCATTCCTTCAAGTTCGGCTTGAATACTATCTTCAAACCTATTATGTTCATTTACTGCTTTTACTGTATCATTAAGTTCTTCTATCTTTTTATTGTTCTTTTCGTATTTTTCACGTCTTTTGTCATGTTCTATTATTGCTTGTTTTATTTCTTTTGGTGATAGTCCTACCATTAGAGCTCCTGCTGTTAAATTCTGTGTCATTAAGGCTGTTCCAATTGTGAATTTTCCAACACCAAGCATTGTACTTAATACTCTATTTTGACCAATATATTGGTCTCGTTGAGCTTTATAGCGCTTTTTCTTTTCTTTTTTGTATTTAGAAATAGTTTTTTTAGCTTGTTTTGCTCTTTTAGTTAAGTTACCATTTTCATCTTTTTCTCTTGTTGTTTTTCTTAACTCATATATTGCTCGTTTTTCATCATTTAATTGTCCTATTGTGTTTGCTAATATATCATCTTTTTTATTTAGTAAAGCATCTTTTTTTTGTCCTACTGCCCCTAGTATGTCTACATCTGTAGCATCTTTTATTCTGTTGTTTGCAAATCTGCCTACTGATCCTACGCCTTTTCCAACTGTCTTGGCTGCTTTTCCTGTTAAGTTAATAGCAGTTTTTGCATAATGATAATTTAAATATGTACGTAAATGTAAAGGTTCTTTTAATGGTTTTATACGTTTTCCTGTATCTTCTCCTTCGAATTTTAGTATGCTTAGTATTATTTCGTCAAATTTTAGTATTTGTGATAAGAATACTAGTGCTATAATAAATCCTATTATAGAGTTTGTTCCTAAGTCAACTGCAATTCCTATAAGTACAGTGTATTCAAGTGCATGTACTGATTGTATAAATACATTTGTTACTAAGTCATGTAACCAGTCTTTGTATGCTTTTTTTCCTTTTCCATTCGCATTATCTAAAGCATACCTTGCTATTACAAATGGTGCTGTTACTACTAATAGTACTATTTTCAATAATCTTTTTACATAAATTATTAAGAATTTTATCCAATATATGAATAAAATTATATACATTACTGTTCCAGTAAATCCAACACTTAGACGTAAATCATATGCTCTGGTTTTTATGGTATTATACAGTATGTTTTCATGTGCAGTGCTATTTGATGGATCAAATAGTCCTACTATTGTATTATTTAAGTTTAATACTAGAAAGATTACATAATGTAGCACAAATACCATTGCCATACATTTTAACCAAGTGAATAGTTGTTGTTTGAAATCGGCTTTTCCTTCTGCTGACATTGACAATGCCATTCTTAAACCTGTATATATTAGCATTACAAATATTATTACAACTGATATATTTCTAAAGCTTACATACCAACCAGCTATTAAGTTTCTAATTTTTTCCAAAGTTGATCCTGATTGTATTTCTACTCCTCCTGCTGTTCCTGATAAAATGTTTGGATCTAATAGTGGTATTCTGTTATATACTAAATCTTCTATTGTGTAATGTATATCTTCTGTTATTTGTTCTAAGTCAAGTATTACTCCATTTATTAAACTTTCTATGTTTTCTATTGTTCCTACTATTGCTATTTTAATTACTGTAAACATCATTCCAAGTATGTAGTCTATAAAGTTCTTTATTAAATTAAATACCCATTCTAATGGCTTTACTGAACCGTTAAATGTCATTCCTTTTGGATTTCCTCTATACCTAAAGTCTCCTAGATTATCCATGTCAGGTATTGTATTATCAATTTCCCATGTAACTGGTATATCAAGTCCGTCCTTCTGATGGAACATATGTATTTCCAGCATTTCCTCCTGCTGGAACTTCGTTTGGTATAAATAAGTCTACCATGTCTCGTACTAATCCATCTACTTTTAATGAATACATTTGATGTGCATCATCTGTATGAGCTGGATCACATACCCATAAGTAATTTTCGTCTTGTCCAACTACTACCATGTAATGTTGATAAGATGTCCAGAATGTTGTTACTTTTGGTTTTACAAACACCATTGCTGGCTTTCCTTCTGATAGTGCTTGTCCAATAAGATTTTTGTATTCTTGCTCAGTTCTATTTCCAAACCATGACCCGTGTTACTCCATGGTTTGCTAAAGTTCTGCTTATTCCAAACGAGCCTCCACTTTCTTGCAATACTTGTCTTGGATTTAGTGTTACTCCATATCCTGATAATAAGATTGAACATGATGTCATACCACAACCAGAACTACGTATTGTACTGTTCCATGCTGCTATATAGTCATCTTTGTAAAATCCTCTTACTTGATAATAGTGTGTATATGTAACATTTCCTACATGAATATAATATTTAAATCCTGTTGTTTGAGAGTCAGCATCTGAGTATACTTGCTCCCTTGTAATTCCTTCTGGTGCTGGAGTTGATGTTGGCGCTGGAGTTGGAGTTGATGTTGCATAACTATTATTTGCGTTTGTACTAAAAACTGGAGAGATACACATTAACAATATTAATATTGATATGAGTATTTTTTTGATTAGCTTTGTCATTGTATCTCTCCCTTCCTTATTTTATTATGTTTTTTCAGCTATCTGGTTTTCATTTATTATGTTTTTGCCCAGCTATCTGGCTTTGTTAGTTTTATATCTCCTGCTGATTTAGAGAATTTTGGAGGTCCACCTAACATTATTTTTATTATTATTTTCTCTAAATTACTTAGTGAGGCTAGTAATATTACCATTAGTATTGGTGCTGAACTTATTAGTTGACTAGCTGATAGTATAAATATTGTATATACTATTAGTTGTATTGGTTGAATTAATACATCTCCCATAAATTCTCTTAACCAATGGTCAAATGCTTGTGATTTGCCATCTCCTATTTTGTCAATAGAGTAGGTTAAACATACCAAAGGTGAAATTACAACATAGAAGTATATCTTTATTGATCTAAACATATATACTATAACGAATTTTAATTGATAATATACTAACATCATATATATAACAAATGTCCAAAATGGATGGTCGTTGTCAGCTGCCCATAGTGTACTCCATACATTATTTACTAATTGTTGTTCTATTGCTTGACTCCCCATGCTATTTTGTATGGATTCGCTTATTGATACTAATATATTAAGTAATAGTTCACTTAGCATTATTATTGCTATCATTATGTAATGTAATATAAACATTAGTGCAAGTCCTTGTAGCCATGATATTAATAATTTTTTATATCTAGCTCTTTCTTTTGCAGATGATGCATCTGATGATATTAGTATTAATGAAAGTCTAATCCCTAAGTATACTAGTATTACTACCATTCCAATTACTGCTATATTTCTAATTGTGTAATACCATGTTATTACACTTGTTCTAATAGGATTTACTATATTACTACTGTCTCCTGTTGTATTTGCATTCCAGAAGTCAATTTTAAATAATTCATATTGATTTCCTAATAATTCTCCTATTGTGAATGTATCTGTTCCTGTAACAAGTGATATTAACCAGTTAATTGCTGTAGGTATTAATGATAACACTGACATTAATAATTTTAGTACACCTGTTAGTATCTTTGCTCCAAATCCTGTTTTTTGATTTCTTTGATTTGTTGTACCTCCACTATCTGTTTGTTCTGTAACTGTCGCTGCTCCGTTTTGCATTAAATCATCCCAGTTATTTCCTGACATTCCACTTTCAAGCGTTCCTAGAGATTCTGTGTTACCATAATCAACTGTTCCTTCGGTGTAATGAGTATCAGCATATGAAATTGATGTAAATGTACTATTTATAAGTATTATTATCATAAGTATGAGTGAGAGCGCTTTTTTCATTACTACCTCCGTTTTTCGTATTCTTTTAAAATTGTTCTTGTGATTGTTATCTTTTTTGTTATTGATTTTGTGCTGCTTGTTCTTGTAATTTATTTAGGTTTGTTTCTATAAATTCAAATTCTTTTTTTGTTGGTCTTATTTCAATTATTGCTGTTTGTTCTCCTACTTTGAATAGTCCTTGTCCTCTTGCACATGTTGTTAGGAATTCGGCTTCACCTTCACTTAGTTTAAATACTTCTTTTATATATTGTATTTCTGATTTGTCTTGTGCTAAGAATAGTTTTGTATCAGATGATGTTAATACTGCTTGTACTTCTGATTTTTCGTAGAAGTCTTGGAAACGTTGTGAAACTACTGCAAGTGATACATTTCTCTTTCTAGCACGTCTTGCCATCTTATTTAAGAAGTCTACTGCTTCTGGGAATGGCAATAACATCCAAGCTTCGTCTACTAAAACTCTTTTCTTTCCCGCTTTTGATTTGTCTTCACTGTTTTTCTTAACGTATTTTTCCCATATCCATGATAATAAAATCTGTTGTGCAAGTGGTCTTGCAAACCTTTCTTCTAATTGTGATATATCAAGGTTTATGAAAGTTGTTCCTTCTAATAGATCAAATGTTGATTGTCCATCAAAGTATGACATTTGTCCGTTAAATTCACGTACATATTGTCTCATAACTTTTACTAGATAGCTGTAATGTACTCTATAGTCTGGGTTTGTATTTTGCTGTGCATTTATCATTACTCTTCTATACCATGAACTTATTGTTGGCATTGGCTTTTTTCTTCTACCTAAATATTCGTTTTGAATTTGTCCTCCTTGGTTATTTTCGTATAGACTGTTTGCGTCGTTTGTTATTCCTAAACTTGCATATTCTTCTGCTGCAGCTTCTGCTATTATTTGTTTTGTTACTTCGTTTACATCTTCTGTTCTTGTGCTTCCTCTTGCCATTGTAAGTAGTACTTGTGTTACGTCTTCTATCTTGTTTTCAACATTTAGTGAAATTATTTCTCTTCCTGTTATTTCATCTCTAGTTATTTCTGGTTCTATGTCAAATGGGTTTATTATTGTGTTTGAATTTGGTGATATTACGACATTTAGTCCACCTAGTGCTTCTGCAACTACACCATATTCTCCTTCAGCATCAAGTGCTAAACTTTCAATTCCCATTAGCACTGCTGACCTTGCAATTAAAGTTTTTATTGTAACACCTTTACCAGCACCAGATTTACCGAATACAACCATGTTGTAGTTGCTTAGTGTTGAACTAAAATTATCGTACAATATTGGAAGTCCTGTTTGTCTATTAAATCCAAGTGGTATACCATTTTCGTGTCCTACATCTGCATTTATAAATGGGAATACTGTTGCCATTGACCTACGGTCAAATGTATGTTTTTTTCCGATTTTATCATCATTGAATGGCATATTTGATTTAAATGCATCTTCTTGTATTGCCCATGCATTTCTCATTCCTGTAAGTGTTTTTGACATTTCTGATGATAGTAGTTCTGTTTCTCTATCAAGTTCTTCCATGTTGTATGCAAATATTGTGCACATGATTGATGATTCAAATAATTTGTCAAGTCCGCTTGCAATTGCATCTCTAAGTTCTTCTGCTTCTTGTCTCTTTTGTGCTAATAAGCTTTCACGGTTGATGTTTCCTCTGTCTTGTGCAACTATTCTTTCAGATTCTAGTTCATTTATTGTTCTGTTTAAATCATTTTGTGATTTTGCTTCACTTACTGGATTTATAAATACTGAAACATTTATATCTCCAAATGTATACATTTCTCTAAGTAATAGTGGGAATGTACACATTCTTGGAAGTGTTGAAACCATAAGTGTCCTAGCATATTTTGTTGTGTTTGATATTAACTCTAAGTGGTTTGGACTTGTTGCATCAATTCCTGATGGTGCAATTAAGTCTTTTATGTCTTTTTTGTTTCTTGTTAATATGTTACTGTTCTCTTCTTTGTTAACATTTACTGTTGTGCTTTCATTATTTTTCATTTATCTTCCTCCCTTATTTGTTAAAAGGTTTTGTTTATCGTTAGTATTGATTACGTCTTACAATTCTTCTTTGATTTTCTTGTTCATTTAGAAGTTCATCTACATTTGCATTGTCTATTTGTCTATTTGTTTCTTCATATAGTGGTCTGCTAAGTTCATCTTTGTATTCATTTACCATTTGTTTTGCTCTTTCTTTTACTCGTCTTTGTCTTTCTTCTTTTGTTATTTGATCTGCTCTAAGTATGCTCTTTGCTGCAACTTTTGAAGCATCACTATCTATTATTGCTTCTAATCTCTTTTTCTTTTCTTCCATTACATCTTTTGCTGTTGAATATAGTCTGTCATATTCAGCATCTAATGCGTTTTTCAATCTTAATTTTTCTGATTCGTCTCTGTTATATGCTACATATAGCAATTCTGCTAATTCTTCTGATGATAATATTTTTCCAGTAACTTCTGCTGATGTTAATGCTCTTATAACTGTTTGACATCTTGTGTATAATTCTGAGAATACTATATCATTTAATTCTTCTCTTGAATATTTACTTACATCTCCATATTCTGATGTGTAGTATGATATTATTATATATGTTTTTTGTTGTAGTATATTTCGTCCTTCACTCATTCTTCTTGTGTATTCTTCAACTGATTGTCCATATTCTAATATGTTTTGTCTTCTTTGACGTTCTAATTGAAGACGTGTATACATTTCTTGGTCACCTTTACTTCTTGCTTGTGTTATTTGATATTTTATTCTGTTTATCTGATCTTGCATATCGTCTGTTCTTTTTTTGTATTCTGAAAGTATTTCAGCTAAGTTTAATGTTCTTGTTTGAATATATAGTTGTATTGGAAAACGCAATGTATTTAATAATTCTATAAATCCTAATTCTACTGCATTTTTGTCATCTTCTGATAATAGATCATAGTTTACACCTTTACATTCTAATACCATTATGTATTGCTTGTAGTTTTTTCTTACAATCATACTATCTATTATTTTGTCAAATTCCATAAATTTGTATATGGAATCTATTCCTTTTCCATCTCTTGTTATTTGTGTTACTGGTGATTTCTTAGCTGGCTCATTGTTTCCACTATTTACTTGCTCTTTTTTGCTTCTGTATTTAAAAATTATAATTAATGCAACTCCTGCTAAAACTAAAATTAATAAAACTACTAAAGCTAGTATTATATTAAGAACTTGTACTGTATCCATTATTTATTTTCCTCCTTTGTTGATTTGTTTTTTAATGTTTTGCTTGCTTTTCCTGATATCGTATCAAATATCTTTTCAGATTCATTTGTTGTGCTTAAGTAGTCAGGTTCTTTTCTTGGAACTGCTACTGAATATATCTTTTTGTTTTTCTTGAATACCATATAAGTTGTTATTATGTCGAATAATGTCATCCCACCTACATTTTTTTCTAGCTTTGTAGCTCCATTCATTGGTACTTTTATTGATACTACTGCATATCCTATTAATGCAAATAGTGCCATTATAATTATTCCTAGTGTTTTTAATCCGACTGCTGATAAGAGTAAATAGAATATTAATCCTAGAAATGCTCCAGCTGCTGTGAATACTAATGATTTTGGTGTGAATATTATTAATATTCTTGTTTCTCCCTTTAATTTATTGCTGGGTATATAATAACTTCCCATACTATCCTCCTTAGTTTTATTTTGGTTGTTACCTGTTGTCATATTATTTTTAGTAGCTGTTGTTTCTTTTTTATTATTTCTCTTATCATTCTCCTGTTACTTTTAGCATTATGCTGACTGCTATGTTAAATATTCCTGCAGCACCATATACTACAACTACCGCTATTACAAACCATATTAGTTTAGTTTTTAATTGGGCTCTTTCATTTGCTCCACTAATCATGTACTGTACTCCCATAATTCCCCCTACTATTAGAAATACTACTGTTGCTATTGCAACTAGCATATTTGCTATTGGTAATATTTTATCTTTTGCTGTTGCGGCAGTTATCTTTTGATTGTCTTTTCCAGTTTGTAAGAAGTTTTCTGCTGATGATTGTATATTTCCAAATAGTGATGATGCATATACGTTACTATCTATTATTGGAAGTACATTTAATAGCATTACTATTGTTACTATTATTTTTAATATCTTACTTTTCATTTTTGTTCCCCCTCATATGTTATTGTGTTTTTTAAGTTTTTATATGTAACCTATTATATTCTATCAATTAGAATATTTTATGATAATCTTACTGCTGACCATGCTGATTTTGCAATTATTGTTAGAATTTCTCCTATTGAAAATATTAGTAATGCTCCTATTGCTACTGCTATTAATTCTTTTTTTACTTTTGCTTTTCCTTCTGGATCTGCTGCTGAATTCATAAATTGTACACCTTTATATATTACTATTATTACTGCTGCTGTGTATGTAATGTATTTTGCTATTGAATATATTGGCGCTGCTTTTGTTGTAATTGAAGGATCTCCACTCATTATTGTTGAATTTTCACCATAGCCTATTTTTAGGTCACTTGCATAACTTATGCTTACTAATAAATTTAAAATTACCAATAACATTACTGTTATTTTTATTATTTTATTTTTCATATTTTTACCTCTTAAGATATGTGTGTGTCATATCTTTTCTTTTTATTTTTTCTTTCTATTAACTGTTAGATTACACCCTTTTTAACACATTATATTATATATATAAATGGCTTCTTTTTCAATCTTTTTATATAAACTTAATGATAATGTCATATTTGTAATAGAAACATAATTTTCCACATACATTATACCTTGTTTTGTCTTTATTTTCAATAGTTTTAGCGTAATTTAATTGTTTTGCTTAGAATTTTATATTGTGCAAAAAAAGGCTATGCCTTTTGGCATAACCTCTTTTTATTATTATTTAATTATTTTTATTAGCCTGTTTTAATTGCATCAGTGAATACACTGCTTAATACTTGTAATACTAAACCTGCTGCAAACACTAAGATTGCACCTATTACATATGTAACAGCCATTTTCTTAATTTCTGCTTTTCCATCTGGTGCTTGTGTCATATATTTAATACCTAGCATTATTAATAATATAACAGCTGCTGTATAACATAAATATGCTACAATTGTTAATACGTTTTGTGTTGTAGTTTTCAATGCATTTGGTGTTGAACCAGCACTAACTGATGGTATGCCTAAAGTAGCATTAACTGTTCCACCTAATAGAATGTTAATTGATACAGCGATAGTAGCTATTATCATTATTGTTGTAAAAGCCTTTTTTATTGTACTTACTTTCATAGTTTCTCCTCCTTAAATCATTGTTAATTCAATTATAAAATAATTATTTGAACTTGTCAATTATTTTTTCAATCTTTTATTGAAATTTTTACTATTTTTGCAATTATTGATTGATTTTTATGCGTTTTATTGAATTTGTATATAATACTTTGCTTGTTTTATATAATGTTTTTATTTTATTTCTGATTTTATTATTGTTTTTTTCTAATAATTCTGTTTTTATATTTACGATTGTTTTATGTAGTAATCCGCTATAAGTTTGTCAAGTTCTACACTTAACTTATATATTTTTGAGTAATCTTCTTTTTCAGCAATACTTTTGTTTAATTTTTCTCTTACTACATTAATTTCATTCTTTTTCAACATTTTATTATTCCTTTCTTTCTCTTTACTAATAATTTATAGATTTTATTTAACTTCTATTAAAATATACCATATTTTTACATTTTAGTCAAGAGATTTTGAAATATTTGTTGAATTTTTTTGATTAATGTGGACTTTTGTTACAGTTACTATATTTTGATAATCTTGCTTTTAGTAAGTTTTTTACTATCTTTAAGATCCTATTATTAGATTTATTATTCCTATTATTATTACAACTCCAACTAACATTATTAAGAATAATGTCTCTGTTTTGTTATCGTTTAAGTTGTAATTTTTGTATAATAACTCAAATTGATTTTCTACCTCAATATATTTTTTGTCTAACTTTAATTCTTTTTCCCATTTTTCTATTTGCTTTTGTTCTTTTTCGTCAAATTTTTCAGACATTGTTACATTAAATATTTCTTGTGTGAATTCGACAAACTTTTTTCTTGTTTTTTCAAATATATTTGGGTTTTGAATTTCGTTTTGTAGCTTGTTTAAATATATCATTTTATATAATTCTAATATATATGCATATAACATTGTATCTTTTTCTGTTTTTATTTCATATGATGTATCTTCTGATATATTTATTTCTCTCATTTTTTCTTGTTCTTTGTATTGTACTAACTTTTGTACTTCTTTTTTGTCTTCTGTTATTACAAAACATACTCCACTACAAAAGCATATTACAAGTGTGTCTTTTTTTTCAAAGATATTGCATTTATAACCTGCACATACTGTGCCTTTTAAATCATTTGATAAATTGTTAAATTCTGTCTTGTTAGTTACATTAAATGTCCAAAACATATATTCTTTAATTATAGGTAAAAATGTATCGTATATTTCTTTGTCCTTTTTCTTGTTAAATACTTTTACTTTATATCCATCGTCAAGTAGTATTTCATAGTAGCCTGCTAATCTTTTATTATCAATTATATATGGATAAATCTTTCTTTTTTCCATTGTTTTATCCCCCTATTTTTATTCTTTGGTATCAGTATAGTAATTAGCGTTTATGTCTGGTGCTAAGTGCCATTTTCCAATAAAACTTACTATTGGGTTTTGTACTAATTCGTATGTTGGTTCAACTACAACTTTTCCGCTTTGGTCAAGTGTTCCCCATTTTCCGTCTTTTTTTACTGCAACATATCCATATGCATTTTGTTCTGTTGCATCGTCATATGTATAGTCAACTATTACTATGTCTTTATCATTGACATATCCATATTTTCCGTCTTTTTTTGATAAGAATAATGTGTTCCCTGTATATACTTCCTTTGATGTTTTTTCTTCAAGTTTAAAGTTATAATATTTGTAAGCATTCCCAATTCTTAACTTTATAAAACTGTTTGTATCATTTATCTCTGATACTATTCCTGTGCATTTTGTTTGAAAGTCTGTTGTGTTCATTAAGTCTGTTTGTCCATCTTCTTTGTCTGCCTCTATGAAACCTTCTTCGTCCATATATGTCATATTTGTATAGTTAAATGCTACTTTCTCAGTTCCATCTATATTTATTATTCCATATTTATTGTCTTTTTTAGCTATATAGTTTCCATTTATTACGTATTCTAAATATTGATATTCTGTATTTATTTTTGTTTCGCCTTTGTCGTCTATTATTCCATAATTTTCTCCATCTTTTATAATTAAATTATTGTTATCAATGCTTACAACTTCTTTGAATTTATTTTTTAATAGTACTTCTCTATCTGCATTGACTAGCTCTAAGTCATTTCCTTCTTTTACTACATACATGTTGTTTCCATATATTTTTTTGATTTCTGTATATTTACATTCTAATACTTGTTTTTTGTTGTAGTTTATTATTCCATATCTGCTGCTGTCATTTTTTACAATATATCCATCTGCATATTTTTTTGTAAGTGCTTGTATGTCAGAGTATTTGTTTTCTATTATTTGGTTTCCGCTGTTGTCTACTAAGCCCTTTTGATTGTCTTTGACTGTTATGAAACTGTTTTTTACGTATTTGATTGGATAAATCTCTGTATATTCACATGCTAATAGTTCTTTTCCTCTATAATTTATTAAACCATATTTACCATCTTTTGATACTTTTAGAGCATTTGAGTCATAGTATACTATTCCGTCTCCATCAACATTTTGCAAAGGTTCTACTTTGTCATAGTCTGTAAATAGCTCTGTTGATTTGCTATTGATTGCTTTTGAGTCATATGTTCCTGCATCTAAATCTATATTTGTTTGACAAATAAATACTTCTTTGGTTTGGTCAGGTATTGTTATCATCGCATCATATGTTGGTTCTATTACTGTTTCTCCTAAAGAGTTTATTACTCCCCACTTTCCATCAGTAAAGACTGATATATATGAGTTTGCAATCTTTTTAGTGTTTGTTCCTGCTTTTGTTTTTGGTGAACTTGCGTATTTTACAGCTAGTACAATTAGCATAATTATTACTATGAATACTAATGCTGTTGCTACTACTTTTTTCATGTTTAACTTTGGTTCACCATCATATCTTCTTCCCTTTCCCATATTAGTTCCTCATTTCGCTTAATTTTATACTTGTATACTATATCAGTTTTTTTGGAATTTTTCAATAGTTTTTATTAAATTATGTAAATTAATTTAAAAGTTCGCCTTAGCGAACTTTCTTTAAAACTTTAACAACTATTACACTCATGTCGTCTTGTGGTTTTCCAAAGTCATTGTCTATTGATTCTTTAAGTATGATATTTGCTATTCGCTCTGGGATGTCTGTTTGTATTTCTTCTAATAAGTGTTGTAGCCACAGTTTTCTATTTGCATATTCTTTGTTTGATTCTATTATTCCATCACTACACATTACTATTATGTCTCCATCTTTTAGATCCTTGTCGTATGTGTCTATTTTTACGTTATTTATAATACCTGCTGGGAGTGAATTGGATTCTATCAAACTTACTTTTTTGCCTCGTTTTATATATGTTGGTGAGGCTCCATTTTTTAGAAATTCTACTTTTCCTGCATACAAGTCTAATATTTCTATATCAAGTGTTGCATACATTTCTTCTTCTGTTGTGTTTAGTAGATTTGAGTTTATTAGTTTTATTGAATTTTCTTTGTCAAATCCTGTACTTAATAGCCTTTCTAACATGCTTATTGCTATTTTGCTGTTTTTTCTGGCTTCTGGTCCTGATCCCATTCCATCACTTATTGCTAACATATATTGTCCATCTTCAAGTGCTACTTGAGATGTTACATCTCCTGAAATTATTGATGTATCTTTTTTTGTTCTAGCTATTCCTGTTTGTAGTAAGAATTTGTCTTCTGATATGTATGTGTATTTACACATCTCCTTATTTTGGCGTATTCCACATTCTTGATTTTGGACTTTTATTTTCTCGTTTAGCTGTTTTTCAATTTCTCTTTTTATTTGTTTTATTGGACAGTTTTTGCCTGTTTCTTCTTCACATATATTGGTATATACTGTTATTGCATAACGTCCTGTTTCTTGCTGCTTTATATGTATATCTTTTACTCCTACTTTTTCTAAATTTGCTTTTATTGCTTTTTCTTTTTCTTCATATTTGTTTTCTTCTCTACTACTATTTGATATATTGTTTGTTACGTCGTCAATGGCGTTTTTAACGAATTTTAATTCTGTAGACATATTGTTACTCTTTTCGTCAATCTTTTTTTGCCAAATAGCATCTTTTTTGCATTTTGTGTATGAATTATTCATGACTTTTAGAACTTCTCTTATCTCTTGTCTTTCTTTTATCTTTGAAAAATTGTCGTCTGAATTCATTACATATATATTGTGTTTTGCAAGTACTGATATAAGTCCATTTTCTGTCAATATATTGTTTTCAATTGTATTGTCTAATATGTCTGCTATTAATTCTCCTTGATCTTGTTCTATATATTCATATAATATGTTGTTTTTTAGTTTTTGTAGATTTTGGTCTACTTCTGCTTGAAATTTTTGTAAGTTTTTGTTGTATGCATTTGTGGTTGAATTTGAGTAGTTTTTTGCTAGGTCATCTACTGTTTTTGATATACTTTTTAATTTTACTAATGTGTCTGTTCCTTCTTCTATTCTAGGTGTTCCTTCTGTTAACATTTTTGTTTTTGGCATGATGTCTTCTATATCTATCTTTATTTTTTTTGGAAATGCTAATAGTCCTACTGCTGCTATTAGTATTTCTTGAAATACTATTATATTTTCTACTCCACCATTTGTACTATATGTGATTAGTATGTTTCCTAATATAAATCCTATTATTACTCCTACTTTTCCAAATCTGTTTAATAACCCTGCTAGCATTCCTGATATAGCATATGTTGCGATTAGTGTTGGATTTCCGCTCCCTATTATTCCTAATACTATTCCTACTGTTATTCCTGATACTCCTCCAACTAAAATTCCATTTTGATATCCTAATACTAGTACTATCAGTATGCATAATATGTTTCTAATTGAGAAGCTAAATATGCTTGCGTTTCCTAAGGCTGATATTGCTATCGTAAGTAGAAGGCTTGCTCCCACTACTTCTTCTATTGAGAATGCTCTTTTCTTTCCATATTCCCTTATTACATTTATTGAGTTTACAAATATTTTATAAAATATATATGCTGAAATTGCTAATATGAGTGCTACTAGAACATCATATACATATATTTTTGAGAATATCATTTTTACTGCTGATACTGCAATTATCGATATTAATAAGTATTTTCCAAGTTTTACTTGTTCTGTTTCATTTTCGTTTCTTTCTGGCTTTTTAATTAGATATATTGCAATAAATACTGCTGATGTTATTAAGTAAAATAATATTCCTTTTCCTGAAAATTTTATTGCTGTTCCAATGATGCTTGATATATAAACCATTGCAATTGGCATCCCTGCACTTATTGCTGCTGCTACTAATGCTATTCCAAATGGTGCTATTAATATGTCAGTACTGCTTCCAAAGCTTACTGTTGATATTAGTATTGTCATTATATAGATTATTATATTTGGAACTGTGAATAGCTTTTTTACTATTTCTTTATAGTTTATCTCTGCTTCTTTGTTTTCTTTTTCATACTCCCTTGTTATGTTTTGTATCATTTTTCCCACCTCTTTTGCTAGTCTTTTGGCATTACTTTGATTGTATATTTTTATGCGTTTAGCCTTGATTAGCTTTTATTTTCTTTTTTATCTACACTATTATAGTGCTTGTCCTTTGTAGTTTTGTGTCAAATTTGGTAGGCTATCTTATTTTTTTCATCGTGTTTATTCTACATTATTTTTGTTTAAATTACAAGAGTTTTCATTTAAATACACAAAAAGAACCTCTTGCGAGGTTCTCTTTATATTCTAATTATATTAGAATTATTTTTTAGCTTTATTTCCGCCTAATACTTTTACACTTATTACTACTGCTGATATTGCAATGATTGCAAATGCTGCAATTGCTGTGATTATCCATGGTGTGTAGTTTCTGAATTCACCAGTAGGTTTTGTGATTACTATCTTTTGAGCACTGTCGGCGTCAATTTCGGTAGGTGTTACTAAGTCTTCGCTTGAGTCTTCAGTAATGCTTGCATCGTTTCTTAGACTTTGGTCTGACATTGATTGGTTACCTATAATTGAGAACTGCATTCTTCTACCGACTGTGTTTTGTGTTTCGACTAATTCTGTTAAGTTGTTGTATACTAAGTTGTCTCCTGTGTTGTTTGTTGATAATTCTGTTGATAGAACTAGTGTTGTTGTATGAACGCCTCTTCCTTCTGTTTTGGCTTCATTATCACTGCTAAAGTATTTTATTGGTAATAATGATGTTTCAATTGTATTATCTCTTAAAGAGTCAGTTGTTAGAATTTGATTGTATGTTTTTATAATAGGTGCATATTTTCTGTTTACTAAGTCTCTTCTATATGAGCTTGCATTATTTGCTGTGATGTTTCCATCTCCTAGGTCTTCACCTGTTCCATCATTTCCAATTGTTACGTTTCCACTTGCGTCTACTGTTGATGAGTTCATTAAGTCATTTAGATTTTTTGCAGACCATACTATTGGGTTTCCATTCTTTTGGTCTTGATATTGTTGATCATATCTTATCATGTTTGTTACATAGTCTACTACTGTGTATGCGTTTGTTCTTGATACATAATTGTCGTCTCCTGCGTGTGCTGTTCTTCCTGTGTAGTAGAATTGTTTGTCTAGGTAATCAACTTCACTAGCGTTTTCAATTAAGAAGTCATATCTAACTTTCATCATTGCGCCTTCCATTAATTCATCATCCATGTATACTTGTAGTAATTCTGGCGTTTCTTTTGAGTTTGCTGAGGTTACAACTGCTGCAAGTCTTCTTAACGCTGTCTCATTTCCAAGATTTTTATATAAGTTTTCTTTTTCTGCACGTAGTTCTTCTACTGTTTTTGCAGGCCATGTTGGATATTTTTCTGCATCATTGTTTACAAAGAATGCCATATGTCCTTTATGTTCTGCCATATATAAGTTTCTAACTGATTTACTTGCGTCAAATAATACTCTACCATTTGCTAATGTTACTTGGAAGTTTGTTATTTTCTTTGTTAATTTCATTTGAGCTTCTGGTCTTTCTACTAGTCCAAGGTTTAGATTTTTTAAGATATATCCGTGTTCGTGTGTGTCTGAGTCAATATTGTTTACGCCTGATTCAAATCCTTGTTCTCCCGTATATGTTGTGTTATATTCTCCTTTTGTGCTTAAAATACCTGTTTGTGATACCATTTGTGTTTGAGACATAAGTTCTTTTAACATACTTTCTTGTCTTGCTTTTACATCGCCTTCTTGGTATGTTTGAACTTTTTCCCAAGAGTCTAGTATTTCCATTAGAGTATTTCTTTGTGTTTTTTGTGGATTTCCTTCAAATTGTGTTCCTCTACCATAGTTGTTTGCTTTCCATCTATAATAGTAAACGTCTTTTGCATCTGAAAGTCCTGCTGATCCTGCATCACCTTTTTTGAAGTCATATGCATACATTAAGTCTTTTTCGTTTCCATCATCATTTACTTTTACATAGTCTTTATATGATGCGCTTGTATCTGAGTCATCTACTACATCGTAGTTTCCTCCTGATAGTTTTGAGTAGTTTTGTTTGTTATAATCTTGGTATCCATTGATTCCATTATAGAATATGTCACCTTGGTCTATTGCTTTTCCTGTGTCAAGTCCTTGATATACTGTTGATTTATAGTCTTGTCCATTATATGATCTTGCGTTTAGACCTTTTGCTTGTATGCTTTCTGAACCGCCTGTATTGTCTACTGCATTTGATGGTTTGTTTACAACTCCTTCTTGGTCTTGTGTATATGTCATTGCTGATAATCCTAGATCTTTTACTTCTTTTCCGACTGTTGTCTCATCGTTTGTTAATACTGTTTCATAGGTATCACCATATATAAATCTTATGAAGTAGTCTCCTGATGGAATTGATGCGTATGTGTATCCACCTTTTCCACTTTCAACATATGGTAGGTCACCTATTTTTAATGCTGGTATGTCTGAGTCAAATAGTATGTTTGCTTCTCCTGTACCTGTTTTGTATCTAGGGTCTGTGATTGTTTCTACTAATCCTGTGTTTGATTCGTCTTGTGCTGTAAATCTATATTGTTGTAGTCTCTTTGCACTTGCATTGTATTTTCCTGTAAATATTCCTTCACTATCTACTTCTCTTTGTAATTGATATATTTGCATTGTTATACCATCTATTTTTGTTTCGTCGTCTGAGTAATCACCATCTCCTACTACGGCTTTGTCTTTTACCTCATTTCTGTTGTCTTCATATGCATATCCTGAGTATATTCTAGTGTCGTCGTTTGTAGATATACGTATTCTTAGGTTCGGAGCTTCGTCAGTATCATCTTCTTGGTGGTCTTTTAGTGGATCATTGTTTATCTTGATGTTACCAGTTTCTTTGTTTAAGTCATTGTCATCTAAGCTTCCTGCACATGAGTCAATGTCTACAAATCCGTAGTTTATATCGTCATTTTGTTTTGGTGTCGAGTAAGAGTTTACTTCAATTATATTACGTTTTCCAACAAGGTTTTCCTCACTGTCAAATGTGATATCTAGTATCGGCTTGTCTTTTATTTTTGAGTATTTAAATCTTGTTACTTCTGGATTCTTTACTCTAAATGATATGTAGGCAAATGTGATTTTTCCTGGTTCTAATTCTTGTCCACCATTTATATTGCTTAAGAATAATGTGTCATAATAGTATTTGTATTCGTTTGATAGTCCTGAGTCTATTTGCTCTCCTGCTAAGGTTCTTGCTGCTCTTCCGTCATATCCTGTTGTTTTTACTGTTAAGTCTCCTTCGTTTTCTCCGTCCATTCCTGAGCTTATAAATGTATTAATGTATTCTTCTGTTACAGAACCTGTTCCATCATCACTATATTTTTTGTATTTTGTTGGTGTATATGTGTCTCCATTAAGTACACCATCAAATTCCATTTCATCGCTGTCATAGTAGTCTATTAAGTCATTTATTTTTACTGGTACTGATCCTTGGTTTTTGACTGCTATTCTATATGTGATTAATATCTTTAAGTTTTTGTCTAATTCATTTGCTTCTGTCCATGTTTTTAAGTAGTCTGAACGACGTATCTCTAATGGATGTACAAAGCCTGTTTCTCCTGATTGTCTGTCTGTTCCGTTTTCTTGGTGTAATTTATATAGAATGTCTTCTCTTCTTTTGTAGATATTCCATGTTGTTTCGTCTTTTGTTGGATCATATGCTTCGTCTTGAGCTTGTTCTTCCATATTTTTTGATCTGTAGTCATATGTTTCAAGCTCACCATCTACTATTACTTTTGCATTAAATACGTCTTTTTGTATTGCTAAGTCTGCTCTTTGACGTTCATGTACACCATAATTTATATATCTACTTTGATCTGATTGTTGTGTATATAGATTTTTGAATGTTGCCCAGTATGTTGCTGCTAAGTCTGGGTCATATAGTGGTGCTTGTTCTACTAGTTGTTCATTTACGTTGTTGATTACAAATTGGTCATAGTCTCCTGGTATTGTATATGTTGGTGATATTGTTTTTGCTTTCATTAAGCAGTCATTTAGGAATTTTGCAGCATTTTCTCCATCATATCCCCATAATGCTTTTACTTCTTCTAGTTTTCTTACATATACATCGTCTGAGGCTTTATAGTCACCGTCAAACCATGTTTTTGTACAGTCCATATAGTCTGGATTTTCGAAGTTTGTTGTGTTTGTTGCTTTATATATGAAGTCATCCCATGCATCACCATATGCATATGCCCACTTGTCAAGGAAACTTCCATATCCATGGACATATTTTGGCTCTTCTCCGTCTAGTCTATTCTGGTCACTGAATTCTCCATATGATGTTTCTATCTTTTGATACATTGCATATGCTTTGTTTTTGCCTTCTGTTCCTTCATAACTATTGTTGTCTGCTCCTGATGCTGGTGTTCCTCCATCATATAATGATTTTATTGTTTCGAATCTGTCGTTTATTGTTTTTCTGCTAAATGGAGTGTCTTCTGCAGCTTCTCCTCCTTGTCCAGTTATCTCGTCTGCACTAGAGTTCTTGCCTTCTCCTCCATTTGTCCATTTAGCATATTTTCCATCATTGTTACTTTCTACTTGTGTGTATAGTTGTCCATTAAATTTGAATTTTATAAAGTAGTCATGTAGTGGGTTTACTAATGAGCGTACTTGGTTTGTTCCTGGATCTTCAGCTAGTCCATAGAATCTGTATCTACCAAATTTATCGGTTGTTGTATATGCTATTGGTGTTGTTGGGTCTTTTTGTGTGTCATATAGTTCTACTAGTATTCCACAGAAGTTTTTGTCTTTGTCATTTGGTGTATCCCAGAAACCTCTATAGCTGTAGTCTTTGAAGTATTCGTCTCCTGCTCCGTTGTTGTATTCTTGTTGTGAACGTGTGTCTCTTAAGTTATCAAAACTTGCTGTTTTTGCGTCTCCTGAGTCTACCCACACATATCCGCCTAGCATCATATTAATTCTTTTTCCACCAACTTTTACTGCTGTTTCGTTTACTTTTACGTCTCCATATATACCTAAGTCTAATTTTTGAACACTCTTAAATCTGTCTATTTCACTTACAAGTTTTGCTAGTGGTTGTACTGATACACCATCTACTTTTATATCATCTGATGTTTTGTCCTCTCCAACAAATTTCCATCCACTTGGTGATAAGTCTGAGTCATAATATCTATAGTCTGGCGAACAGCTTCCATTAGCATGATCACAAGGACAATGACAAGTATGGCCTGATATTATTTGGTATATTCGCACACCCTCAAATTTTACTTCTACTGTATGTGGATCTCCTCCTCCACTTGTTGTATAAGTTAACTTAAATGTTATGTCTGTTGTTCCATATACTGTTTGAGTGCTAGCGCCGATATGATATTGCATTGTATATTCAGGATCTGTCCATGATACGCTATCTGCTTTGTATTTACATTCTGGTGGTACTGATGCGTCTGCTTTTACTATAAACCAGCTTATCATTCCAGAGCTTAAGCTTTCTCCTGCTGTAAATCCTCCATGTACTTCATGTGCTTGTAATTGTGTACTGTCATATCTTGCTCTTATTGATGTTGTAAATCCGCTAATATATCCTACGTGTATTACTGGATTTAAGTCATTTAAGTCTTGTGATAATCTATTTATTGCCCCTTCTTCTGTTGGTTTAAATCTAATGTAGAAGTTTTCTTGATTTACGAAATCTGGGAAGTTTGTTCCATCTGGGTCATCTATAAATTTAGTTCCGTCTTCTCTTAAAAATTCTACTTTTTCTATTTCTTCTGGTTGTCCATCAAAGTTTAAATTTGTTATTCTACGGTATTCTGCAAATCTTACTTTTTTATCAAAGCCTTGATTTCCTATTCCTGTTATCTCGTTATATAGTATTTCCCAATCTGCTTTGTCTCCATAGACACATTCCATTTTATATGGTCCTACTGTATATAGCCCTGTTGTTTTGTCTACCATTACTTTTAGTTTGTCATCTGGTGTGTCTGGGTCATCTGGTGTTATTTTAAACATTGAGTCTGGATTTTGTATATCATATCTTAATATATGATAATATACTTGTCCATATTGGTGCGCTCTTGCACGTGTGTTACTAGCCATTGTAGGTGCTGATGATGCTCTTGCTGATCCTGCGTCTAACATGTTTGAGTCATTTCCCCAGTTTCTAGATGACCATACTACATATTGGAAATCCATATAGAATGTTTGTGATGGATTTATTCCCATTATATTCATTGAATAGTATAGTGCATATCCAACTGATGGTTCTATTTCTGCATTATGTAGTTCATATTGTAATATATATTCACTCCATGTTAGTGCTGTTTCACTTTTTGTGAAGTTATCTATATCTTGGTCTCCTGTTGCTTCGTCAGCTCCAACTGTTGGAGTATATCCTCCTCCACCTGCTCCTGGATCTGCTGCCATAGCTGCTCTAACGTTTTCATTATATGGCATTTGTTGCATCATTGATAAGAAATTGTTTAGTGTGCCTGCAACTGACATTTGTGATGTTCCAGTTTGGCTACTTACAGCTCCTGACGTACTTGTTGAAACACTTGAGCTTGAGCCTCCACCATTTGGCTTGTTAAAGTATGTTAATGCTCGTCCATGGAACATACAATAGAATGGTGCATATCCAGGATTATCAGCATTTGTTCCTTTGATTGAGTTGCTTCTTACGTCTAGTTCCATTTTACTTGGCATAGCCCAAGATTTAGAAAATGATAGCGCAATACCTACGAATAATGTTAGTATTATTATTTTTAGTATGTTGCTACATTTTATCTTTGTTCTCATATTTTCCTCCCTTTCGCTTCATTTTATTTTGCTCATTGCCTTCTGTGATTTTCTTTTGAAAATCACGTTTGACAATTATAATTAAATTATAGTGTAAATTTTGGCATTATTATTTTTTTCATTGAGAATACTGCTAATGCAATTAATGCAAGTAGTCCTATTGATATTCCTGTTACTTTTATTATTTCTCTACCTGTGCTCATTCCTATAATTGCATCTGCTGAGGACATATCATTTTCTCCATCTTGTTTGTTTCCTGCTGTTGAGTTTATGTCTTTTATACTATATTCATTGTAGCTTTCTGCAATTTCTGCTGTATTTCTGATTGTTCCTAGGTTTTCACCTGTTATTTTTTTGCTTAATACTAGTGTTACTTCTTTTGTTTCTCCTGGATTTATTAGTGTGTTTGCTAAACTTGTGTTGTATGCGTTTCCATCTCTTTCTGTATACCATGAGCTGTTTAGTTCTGAACTAAATGTCATGTCTTTTGGTAAATAGTCTACTATTGATTTTGCATATCCTGCAACATGTCCAATATTACTTACTGTTATTTTGTATTCTACTAATATTGTGTTGTATTCTACATTGCTTCCACCTAATTCTACCTTTGCTACATTTGAGTTGAAGTCATAGTTGTTTGTTTTATTAGTTTTTGAGTTTGTTACTACTATTTTTGTTATTGTTTTGTCTAGTTTTAAGTCAAATGTATTTTTATCAACTAGTGCTAGGTCTATATTATAGATGTTTGCATTTTGTATTGTTATTGCGTCTGTTGATGCAACTTCTTTTCCTTGTAGTGTTGCTAGTACGAAGTCTGAGTTTTCTCCTTCTGCTACTCCTTCTACTTTGTATTGTCCTAGATCGTATTTTCTAGTATCATAATTTGCTACTATATTATATTTTCCTGGTTTTAGACTTTTGAATGTGTAGATTCCCTCATTTCCTGTTGTAACTGTTATTGTATTTCCATCTGAGTCTTTTACTAGTTCGCCTTTCTTTCCATCATATAACTGTAATTCTACTCCTGATAGTCGTTCTTCTTCTGGTTCTTTTTTACCATTGTTGTTTGTGTCTAACCATGCTGTTCCTTGGATGTTGTATGTTCCATTTGTATTATTTCCTGATGAGAAGTTTCCTGTTCCTTGGATTTGTAGTTTTACTGTATTTACTGTTAATTCTTGCCCATTTATTGTTTTTAGTGTTGGTGCGCTTTCAACTGTTATTGTACTGTCTTTTGCTTGTGTACGTGCTTTTGCTTGTATTAAGAATCTTCCTGATTGTCCTTTTTCAAGTGTCATTGGCATGTTTATATAGTTTGCTGTTGTTTCATATTGTACTTTATTGTCTATTATTACTTGTGATTTTTGTGCGTCTAGTTCTTTTGGCATTGAATTGTTATATACTAGTTCTAGTTTGCCATTTGTGTTGTTTTTTACATCTACATATATTTCTACTGTATCTGTGTCCATTATTTTTCCACTTTCAACACTTAAACGTTGTATTACTTCTACGTCTTTTTCTAACGAACTGGTTCCTACTGATAATGGATTTGATTTAATTTCTGCATTGTTTTCAGCACATTTTACTGTTGCAACTGCTTCTAGCTTGCTTGTGTCTTTTGTTGTTATTTTTACTTTTGTTAGTATTCTCTTGCTGTCTCCTCCTTGCATTTGTCCGATGCTATAAGTTACTGTGTTTGTTCCTTTATCATAGCTTGCTTTTGTTTCTGAACTTACAAATTCTATTCCTTGTGGTAGTTGTAGTTTTAATGTTACATTATTTTTTTCTTTTCGATTTACATTATATAAGTCTACTACATAATTAAATTCTCTATTTTCTAGTACTAGATTTGATTCTAGTATTGATTGTAAATCTGATGTTAATTTTAAGTTTAAATATCCTTCTGTTAAATTTACTTTGCTTTCTATTTCGTCTCCATTTGTGTCATCATTGTTTATTGTTGTTCTAAATTTTGATATATATTGGTTTTCTTCTGCATTTTCTGCGTTTAGTGTTTTTCCTGATAATACGTCATAGTATGCAAAGTAGCTTTCTCCTGGTTTTATTAATGGAATTGTTCTTGTTAAGTCGTCTGAATTGTCTATTATGTATGATCTTATTGGGTCAATGTCTGTTCCTAATGATAGTTTTATTGGTTTTAACCCATTTGCTAATGTTGCTTTTACTTTTACATTTTCAGCATTTTTGCTTCCTTTATTACGTATACGTATTCTGTATGTGATGTATTCTCCTTCTGTTACTTGTCCCTCATTTTGAATTTGTACTCCAGTGTTTGTGTCAAATATTTCTAGTCCTGTTTCAATATCTGCTATTCCAGATGTTGATGCTCCTACTGTTTTTGCTTCTACTAGGTTTGTTTTTATTCCATCTACTGAGTTGTTGTTGTAATATACTCCATAGTTTTCTTTTATTGCACTTGAAGCTGGTAAATTTGCTGGAACTGTTACTTCATAGTTAAATTCTGCTTTTGTTTTGTCGTTTAATGGTGTATTTGCTACTATTTTGTATGTTTTTGAGCTTGTAGTTGGTTCTGTACTCCAGTTTTGTGTAGTTATTCCTGCTTCTTTGTCATCACTGTAATATACTAATGCGTTTTCTAGTCCTGTTACTGCTATTGCTGTGCTTAGTGTTGTATCAACTGTTGTTCCTAAGTCTTTTCCTTCTAATGTTTTGTTTCCTTGGAATGGTATTCTTCCTATTATTGTTAGTCCTTCTGCATTATTTCCTAGATTGTTTATTATTACACCTTTTATTTGCATTTTTCTTTCTTCTGCTGTTCTTGCTATTTCTATATCATCATTGTTGCTTTCTACTGCTGTTGCTTCTTTATCATCTATTTTTATTGTGTTTGTTGTTACAAATCCTGTTGGTGCTTCTACCTTCATTGTTCCTTCTATTGTATTATTTTCTCCTGTTGCTTCGTTTGCATAGTTTAATTTTATATTTCCATTATCAGATGTTGCTAAGTTGTCAAGTTTTATGTCTGCTACTATTCTTACTAATGATCCTTTTTCTGTTGCTGAACTTGAGTATTCTGTTTGTGTTCCCTGTAAGTTTACTTGTATTGTGTTGTTGTCAGTATTTATTGAGCCTGCTGATATTTCGTTTTCATATAAAACACGTGCGTCTTTTACTTTTATTTCTTTTACTTGGTCTGGTAGTGTTATTTTTATTGATGGATTTTTGTATAGTGCGTTTTCAATGCTACTTTTGTTAAGTACTACATTGAATATTATGTCTTTGTTTTCTGTTACTGTTGATAGTGTGCTTTGACTTACTTCTAGTGTTGCTGTTGATTTTGGACTTTCTAGTGCTATCTCGTCTGTTTTTTCTTGATTTGATATTTCTATTTCACCTTTGTAGCCTTTTACATTTATTTGTGTTGTTAATTTGTTTATTGTTTTTAATTCTTCTATATTTAAGCCTACATCTCCTGATATTTCTTTTAATAGTGTAAATTGTAGATTTCCTTCTGCTATTGGTTTTGTTGTTTCAATTGTTAATATTGATTCTGTGATTTCTGCTTCTTGCTTTTCTTTACTTAGTGCTGCTATTTCTTCTCCTGCTTGATTTTTTATTGTTATTTTTCCATCAACTCCAAGTATTTTTTCAAGGTTTTCTACTTTTATTTTCTTTGTTGTTATTTTGTCTGTTATATCATAATATCCTTGTTCTGTTGTAAATGAGTTTGTTTTTTGTTCTATTGTTATTCTGTCTACTAGTTCTGCTAGTCCAATATTTACATTGTATTTTTCTTCATAGCTTGTTGTTAGTTTGTTTTCGCTTTTATTTAAATTTGTATACATATACCCTTTACTTATGCTTTCTGGTTTTATTGTTTCTAAGTCTACTAAGCTTCCTATTTGTTCTGTTACATCAAATGTGTTTTGTGTTGTTGTTCCTGTAACAGTGTCTTCTTTTATTGTTGTTATTTGAGCTGTTGCTGATGTTTCAATAGTTTTTATTTCTTCTACTTGTGTATTATATATATATATTAGTCTGTATGTTCCCTTAGAGTTTATAGAAATTTTGCCCTCATTGTCAGGTTTGCTTTCTTGTATTATTGTTACTATTCCATTTTCATATTTGTATTCTGCATTTTCTGTTAGTGCTATTATTTTTTCTGGATTTATATTATTTACTTTTGGAGTGATTATGCTTATTTCTTTTTTTGTTATAGGTAAGTTATTGGGTTCTATCTCATCATTAATTTCTACACCTATCATCGTGTTGTTATTGTATTTTAAGTATCTTGTTAGTTTTTGTTCAATTTTTTCTGTTACGTCAAGTGTCCATTCTATTTTGTGTGTTATTGTTTTTGTTACTTTCTTTTCTTTTCCTTTTTCATTTACGTAAATTGCACTCAAAGTTACTGTAGATTCTTTGTTATATTCGTCTACAGATATTTTATCATTTTCTTTAAATTTTATTGGAAGTTTTATGTTTGCTGTTTCACCAAATTTTATTTCGTTTAGTTCTATTACATTTTCTTTTATTGCTTTTATTTTGTTTTGATTGTCATTTGTTTCTGTAATATTGTTTTTTATTTCTTCTGTTAGTGTATTTCCTTCTACTGGTTGCTTATTTTCTGTTTGATTTATAATACTTCCACCCATAGTTGCATTTTTTAATGCATCCTCATTTACGTTATTCGTATTTCCTTGTATTGTGTCTAATGCTCCTGTTGGCATTTGACTTGATATTTGTTGTTCTAATGTTGTTTGCTCATCAACTGTTAGTATATCTAAACTTTGTTCTGGTTCCTTTGTTGTTACTAGGTCATAGTTATTTCCTTCTAGTGTTACGTTTATGTCTTTTAGATATCCTGTGTTTTTTACTGATAAATTTAGTTCAAGTGTTGATTCTGCCAATAAATTTAGTTTTGCCTCATATTTGTTTTGTACAGTAGCATTAAATAATACGTTTTCTTGACTTGTTTTTTGGTCTTGTATTTCCTCACTGGCGTATACAAGTGTTGGAATGAACATTGTTCCAACTAGTAATAGTGTGGTTAATATTGCCACGATTTTTAGTGTGTATTTTTGCATAACAATCCTCCTTATTTGTTATTTACATAATTGCCGTAATTCATTATACACCGATTGGGCTGATTTTTCAAGCTTTTTTTAGTTTTTTCACTTGTTTTTTCACACTTTTTCGGTATTTTTACATATACGATATTATATGTATATTGCTTTTAATGCAAGTTTTGGTAATTTTTATTTTTGAGTTTTTTCTTTTTTTCCTTTACGGATGTGGTTTTGAGGGTGTTTTTATTACATTTTTATTACATTTTTGTAACTTTTTTATTTGTAGTTCATATAATAATATAGTTAGATTTAAAGTTTGCGTAGGTTTTTTCGTGTAATATTTGTGGAGAGGATTGATTTTATGAATAATAATGATTTGAATGATATGTTAAAGAAGGCTCAAGAGATGATTAATAATAACCAAGTTCCTGATGAAATTAGGGATTTGGCTTCTAAGTTTAAGCCTGGCAGTTCTGAAAGTGCTGATGATTCTTCTAATCTTGCTGGTAGTAATACTGGTGTAGCTTCTAATTCTACTATTAACATTTCTAGTGAAATTTCTAATAATAGTTCTGGTAGTGGTTCTAGCAGTGATTCTAAGTTTGATTTTTCAAATATTGATATTGGAACTCTAATGAAGGTTCAAGGTATGCTTTCTAAACTTAATTCTGCTAGTGATGATGATATGACTAAACTTCTTTTTGCTCTAAAACCTTATTTGCGTAATGAGAAGAAGGAAAAGGTTGATGAATATATTAAACTTGTTAGAATGGGAAAAATGACTGAACTTTTTGATCTGCTTAAATAGTCTTTGAAGAGGTGATTGTGTTTGAATTTATTTTCTAGTTTGTTTCCTTTAGATGAAAATGGTTGTATTAATATTTTGGGATATTCTTTTTATATGGATGATTTGCTTATCATTGCGATCCTTTTCTTCTTGTATATGGAAAAGGTAGATGATAAATTTTTGTACATTGTCCTTTTGTTGTTGTTAATAAATTAAAATAAAGCGAGCCAAATGGTTCGCTTGTTTGTTTTTTCTTTGTTATATTTATCTTAGTTTTTATAGTTTTAATTTTTGCTTTATTTATTTTCTATTCTAGTTCTATTTTTCCTTCTTCATTTACATAGGCATAAGTATGAGTTATTTCCATTTCTTCTTTGTTCATTTCTTTTATTTTTGATGCTATTCTAAGTTGGTTTGAACTTATTGTCTGTGCTGCTATTATGGCTTTCTCGTTTCCTCTTGCTCCTGCATGTGCCATTCCTCTTAAAGTTCCTAATACTATTATGTTTTCTTCGGCTATTATCTCTGCTCCATCATTTACATTTCCTATTATTACTATGCTTCCTGGAAATTCTATTTTTTGTCCTGATCGTAATGAAGTTTTGTAAAATTTTGTTTCAGAACTTGCTATTTCTTTCCTGAATGTTTTCTTTATCTCTGATAGCCCTAGCATTTTTTCTTTGCTTTGTTCTTCTTTTGATTTTACTTTTTCTATTATTTCTGTTTTTTCGTTTATTTCTAATTGTCCATCCATTTTTGTTTCTTTGTTTATTTGTATTTGTCCATCCATGTTATTTCTCCCTGTTAATATACTGATATGTTTTCTGGTATTGCTTGCATGTCTTCTGTGATTGTTGATGAGTTCATTCCTAAATATTGTGCAAATATTTCCCTTGCTGTTGGTGCTGAGTATGTTCCATGTTGTCCATCTTTTATATATACTGCTACTGCTATTTCTGGGTCTTCAAATGGTGCGAAGCCAACAAACCATGCATTTGCATTTCCTCCTCCTGTTGATGCTGAACCTGTTTTTCCTCCTACTGTTATATTAAAATCTCTAAAGTATGAATGTGCTGTTCCTGCTCCATCTGTTGTAACTCCTTTCATACCTTCTCTAACTGCTAATAAATTTTGTTCACTTATATGCAAGTCTTCTCCACTATTTCCTGATATTCCTAGTTTTTCATTTACATAGCTTTCTATTTCGTTTCTTGATACTTCTGTTCCATCTGAGTTTTTTATTGTTTTTATTATTGATATTTCTATATTTTTTCCGCCATTTGCTATCATTGCTGTGTATTTTGCCATTTGTAGAGGTGTGAAGTCGTGTGTTAGTTGTCCTATTGCACTTTGTATTGTTTTTCCTTCTGTCCATTCTCCCTGAGTTTCTGGCGATGCCAGATTTCCTGCTATTTCATCTGGTAGTTCTATTCCTGTTTTTTGCCCTAGTCCAAATGCTTTTGCTACTCTTGTTAGTTCGTTTATTCCTGTAAGTCTTCCTGTTTCATAGAAGAAGTAATTACATGAACGTTCTACTGCTTGTGTTACGTTTAGCCAGCCATGTCCTCTTGTGTTCCAGCAGTATGGCTGATAGTCTCTAAAGAATGTGTATCTTCCTACATCATTTATTTTTGTTTTTAGGTTTATGGCATTGCTTTCTAGTCCTGCTATTGCTGTTACCATTTTGTAGGTTGACCCTGGTGCTGATTTGTCTCCTATTGCTTTGTTTACTAATGGGTGTCTTGTGTCTGATAGGTAATTGTTCCAGTTTTCTGTACTTATTCCGTCTATAAATAGTGTTGGATTATAGTTTGGATAACTTGCCATTGCAAGTACTTCGCCTGTTTTTATATTTACTACAACTGCTGAGCCTTGGTTTGCTGTTGTTGCTCCTGTTAGTCCATTTCTACTGTTTTGCATGTCTTCTATGTTTTTTGCTAATGCTTCTTCTGTTTTTCTTTGCAAATCTGCATCTATTGTTAATACTACGTCTGATCCTGCTTCTGCTTCTTTTGATATATATTCGTCTGTTACTATTCCTTCTACTGACATGTCTATTTGCTTTATTCCGTCTTTTCCTTTTAGGTATTTTTCAAATACTTTTTCTATTCCTGTTCTTCCTATTACATCGTTTTGGTCATATTCTGGATTTTTGCTTAGATCATCTTGTGTTACTGGTCCTATATATCCTAGTATGTGTGATGCTACTTCACCATATGGATATGCTACTGTTGGTTCACTGTATGTGTCTACTCCTGGAAATGATGAGCTCATTTCGTTTATTTTTGCGAAGCTTGCATTGCTTATGTTTGTTGCTAATTTTAATGGCTTTGTGTTTGAGTATCCATTTTCTTCTAGTGCATACCTTAGTGTTATTATTTTTCTTGCTTCTTCTACTGTTTTTTCGTCATCTATTTCGTATCTTTTTTTGTAATAGTTGAAGCATTGTTCTTCATTATATGTGCTGTCTATTTTGTGATTTGTTTTCCATTTTTCAAAGTCTGTATTTTCTTTTACTTGAAATGGGTCTATTTTTATTGGAAATGTGTCAATGTATTTGTCTTGATTTTCTTCTAGTGTTTTTGCAAATAGTAATAGTGTATTGTTTAGTGTGTCTGTGTCAATTTTTGTCTTATGGATTTCTACATTGTGTATTATTTTTGTGGATACTAGTTTGTTTCCACTTGCGTCTAGTAGGTTTCCTCTTGCGGCTTTTAATACTGTTTCTCGTGTAAGTCTTGTGTTTGATTGTTCTCTATATTCTTCTCCTTTTACTATTTGCAATTCGAATAGGCGAAGTAATAATACTATTCCTATTATGTATACAACTGCTATTACTATATTATATCTTATCTTTGTTTCTTTTTTGGGCGTTTTTTGTTTTTTTACTTTTTTGGGTTTCATTCAATCTCCTTATTTGTTTTTAAAAGTAGCCTGTTAAGTATTTTTTTCCTTTAAATATGTCTTCTAAATAGTATCCTACTTTTTCTATTATTGGATAAAAGATTATTACTAAAAATATGTTGTATATTGTTTCTATTCCTAGTATTAATAATGTGTTTGGTATGTCCGCTTCTATTTGAAATGCTGCTATGTTTATTATATACATTACTAGTTCATAGAATATCGTTGAACCTATTGTCATAAATATTATCATTATTCTATTGTTTTTTGAGAAGTTTTTGTCGAAGTATTCCCCCATTAAACTGACGGCTGCTAGTACTATTCCTGATATTCCTATTGTTTTTCCTACTAAAATGTCTAGTATTATTCCCATTATTAGACTTATTACTACTCCTAGTTTTTTTCCTAGGAATAGTCCCATGAATAGTGCAAATACTATGAATAGGTTTGGCATTATTCCTGCTATGTTAAACCATGTAAATATGTTTATTTGTATAAAGTATATTATTATGAATATTAGTATTAGTGCTAAACTTGCTTTTACTTTTTTCATAGTATCTTCCTTTCACTCACTGAAGTTAGCTCATCGCCATCCAGTTTTTTCTTAAAAAACTGTTTGGCAATTCTTTTTGGCTTTGCTCGTTCATCTTCATCCATTATTTTTTTCGAAAATAACGTCTGACAATTCTTATGAGTCTTGATTTCCTGCTATAACTAGTACTGTTGACAATTTGTCGAAATTTGTCACAGCATCTATATATGCATATCTATCCATTTCATTTTTTGTGTTTATTACTTCTTTTATTGTTCCTATTAATATTCCTTTTGGATATATTCCTCCAAGTCCTGATGTGACTACTGTGTCACCTGGCATTAGGGTAGATTCTGCTGGTATATTTGTTGCTCTTACTTGCTTGTTGTTGCCTTGTACTCCTTTTATTAATATGCTTTGATTTGATGTTGATATCTCAGAACTTACATTGCTTGCTGTGTCAAGTATTGTTTGTACTTTTGCTGTACTGTCTGTTACTGATATTATATGTCCTACTAGTCCAGCTTCTGATATTACTGGCATGTTTACTTTTATACCATCTTTTTTTCCTACATTTATTACTATTACTTTTTCATAGTTACTATATGTTTTTTCTATTAAGTATGCTGGTATTGTATTGTAGTTTCCATATTTATTTTTTAGGTTTAAATATTCCTTTAATGTGTTGTTTTCAGATTTTAGTATCTCTAATTCTCTTTCTTCTTGTTTTAGTTTTGTGTTTTCTTCTCTAAGTTTTTTGTTTTCTTCTTTTAATTGTGCTATGTCACTTATTTCTTGTTCATTTCCTGTTATTTTGTTTTTTACAAATACAAATGCATTTTGGACTGGCATGAATATTTTTGATATTCCATTTTTCATTACGTCCATTCGTTCTGTTCCTATGTTTGATAGTATTATAATTATTATTAATACTATAACAGTTATAGTTATTCCTACTGTTCCTGTTTTGCTATTTTTCATTTATTCAGTTACCGTCCCTTTCACTAACTTAGTTTACTTATTGCATTTTTAGCTTTTTTTTATTATAATTTGTTAATTAATTTTTTACTTATTTCTATTATTTTGCCGCTTTTCTTGATTCTATTACTCTACTGTATTTTTCTGTGTTTTCTAGTATTCTTCCTGTTCCTATTGCTACACATTTTAACGGAGAGTCTGCTATATAAGTTTGTATTCCTATTTTCTGTGCTATTAAATTGTCTAGACTTTTTATTTGTGCTCCTCCTCCTGCTAAATAAATTCCATTTTCCATTATGTCCGATACTAGTTCTGGTTCTGTTTTTGCTAGTGTACTTGTTATGGCTTCTATTATGTCATTTACTGGTTTTTGCATTGCTCTTTCTATTTGTTTAGAGGTTATTTTTGCGTTTTTAGGAAGTCCTGTGTCTATGTCTCGTCCACGTACTTCCTTTTTTATGTCTGTTACTGGCTTTTCTGCACTTCCTAATTCTATTTTTAATTTTTCGGCTGTGGCCTGTCCTATTGCTATTTTTTCATATTTTTTTAGGTATGCTATTATACTTTCATCTATTGCATTTCCTGCTGTTTTTATTGACGTACTTGCTACAATCCCTCCTAATGATATTACTGCTACTTCTGTTGTTCCTCCTCCTATGTCAACTATCATATTTCCTTTGGGTTCGGATACGTTTATTCCTGCTCCTATTGCTGATGCCATTGGCTCATCTACTAGGTATACTTCTTTTGCTCCACATTGAAATATTGCTTCTATTACTGCTTTTTCTTCTACTTCTGTTATACAGGTTGGTACCCCTATTACTGCTTTTGGTTTTCCCACATTGTATTTTCTTAATACTTTTTTTACCATGTTTTTTAACATTAAACTTGTTGCTGTTAAGTCTGCTATTGCTCCATCTTGCATTGGTCTTACTGCTCTTATTTTTTCTGGTGTACGTCCTAACATTTCTTTTGCTTCAAATCCTGTTGCTACTATTTCTGACGTTACACAGTCTATTGCTACTACTGCTGGTTCAGTTAATACTATTCCTTTTCCTTTTAATGTTATTAAGATATTGGCTGTTCCTAAGTCTACTCCAATATCTTTTGTGCTAAAGTTTAGTATTTTCATATTTTTTTCCTTATTTTTATTTAGGTTTTATTGTGTTTTTCTCAGGTTTTCCTATAACCTTTTTGATTGCATTCTTTGTAATATACTTACATAACTATTATTTCCAATTATTAGATGATCTAAAAGTGTTATTCCTAATATTTTGCTTGCTTCTGATATTTTTTTTGTGAATTCTATGTCTATATTGCTTGGTTCTGGGTTTCCACTTGGATGATTATGTGCTATTATTAAGTTTGGAGCTTGTGCTTTTACTGCTTCTGATAGTATATCTTTTATGGATGTATTTGCTCTCATTGATTGTCCTTTTGCTATATTTACTTCTTTTATTATTTCTAGTTTTGTGTTTAGTATTATTACTTTTATAATTTCTTGTTTTTCATATTTCATTTCTTTTATTAACTTTGTCGCTATGTCTTCTGGACATTTTACTTGTTTTTTTATTTTAGTGCTTGATTGTTCTATTCTTTTTGTTAGTTCACACATTGCTTTTATCTGTATTGCTTTTATTTCTCCTATTCCTTTTATATTCATTAAGTCATTTAGTGTTAAGTCCATTATGTCTTTTAGTGTGTTTGTTAGCAATAATACTCTATTTGCTATTTGCAAAGAGTTTTCGTTTTTCGTTCCTGTTTTTATTATTATTGATAATAATTCGGCATTTGTGAGTGCTCCCTCTCCATTCATTTTCAATTTTTCGTAGGGTCTTTCCGCTTCGGGTAATTCTTTTATTTTTAGTGGCATTTTATTTCCTTTCTGCCCCCGATTTTAGTTGGAATGGATTTAAATTTTGGATATGTAAGTTGTGTTAAATTTGTAATTATGTTTCAACTTTAGAATTTTCTGTATAGGAAAACTCCAACAATAAGTCCTAGTATTGATGATATGTTTATTTTGAACATTATTCCAAATGTTAATTGTAGTATGCCTATGTCAAGTGTTACTGGATTTGTTAATCCAAATGATTGTCCATATGATAGCCAACTTAACCCTGTATTTTTTGTTAATTCTCCTATTAGCCCTCCTACTACTATTCCACAAAGTACAAATAATAGTAGTACTATTATATTTTTTTCTCCAGTTCCCCTTGCCATTTCTCTTGTTCTCCTCTCTTTGCTTTTAAAGCTTGTTTCTTTTCTACGGTTTTAAGTTATTTCAGTTCTAGTGTATTATATATTGATTTCCATTTTTTTTCAAGTTATTTTTATAAAAACTGTTTCTTTTTTTTTACTTCTATGATATTATATTATAGAAAGGAATTACTTTTTATGAAATTTGAAAAAATTAATGATAATATTTTGAGAATTGTTTTATCTTTTGATGAACTTCCTGATTGCAATAGTCTTGCAGATCTTATGTCTAATACAGAGCTTGCTAAAAGTTCTTTCTTACATATTTTAGATAAGGCTGGTTCTATGGTTGGTTTTGATACTACTGATTATAAAGTTAAAATTCAGGCTCAGTCTTTACATAATGGAAATTTTGTTATTACGATTACTAAACTTATGGAGATTAATGGTAAAAGGAAAGTTGTTACTCCTAAAAGAGTCCATAAAGATGCTCAAGTTAGTTCTAATTTTATTATTTATAGGTTTTATTGTTTTGATGATTTTCTTAGTTTTTGCTCGTGTTTAAAGAATAATAAATTTTTGTATTTAAATAGATTTGTGAAGTTTTGCTATTTGTATGATTATTCTAATTCTTATTTTTTGGTTTTAAGTAGTATTAATGAAAGGCATAAACAAATTGGATTGTTTTATTCGCTTATTACTGAGTTTTCGGAGTTTGCTACAAATAAGGATTTGCTTTATTTTACTTTGAAGGAACATGGAGAGCTTGTTTTTGATAATAACGCTTTGATTACGGGTCAGAAGTTTTGTTAGAAAACAAAGTGGAACTATTTTTATGTCATACTATAAAAAGCTTGAAGTATAAACTACTTCGAGCTTTTTATTTTTATTAATTTATTATTTTCTATTTTATTGTTTTATTCTATTATTTCTAGTCCTGCAAATTGCGCCATTAGTCTCTTGTGTCCTGATTTCTCAAAGTCAATGTCTACTTTGTAGTCATCTCCTTCTGGTTCTAACTTTGTTATTATTCCTTCTCCGAATTTTTTGTGATAGATTTTCTGTCCTACTTTATATTGTGTTGTTCTTGCATTTATAGAGGTTTTCTTAGTATCTAGATTTGCTAAGAAGCTTTCTGCTGTTCTTCTGAATACTGGCTCTTTTACTATTGGTGTATTGCTTTCTACTTTATATGTATTTATTCTTCCATTTAAGCTACTGTTTGCCCTGGTACCGTAGCTCCATGTGAATGTACTATCTTCAAAGTTGTTGTTTTCCCTATTTTGGTTTATTGCTTCTGCATAACCATCTAGTGCATCTTCTGGTATTTCTTTTAAAAAGCGTGATGGTTGATTATAGCTTGTCGATCCAAATATCGTTCTTTTCTTTGCTAATGATAAGTACAGATATTGTTTTGCTCTTGTTATCCCTACATAGAATAGTCGCCTTTCTTCTTCTATTTCTTTTGGTGTTTCTGTTGACCTTTGACTTGGGAATATTCCTTCTTCTAGTCCTACTAAAAATACACATGGATATTCTAGCCCTTTTGCACTATGTAATGTCATTAATGTTACTTGATCGTCTTGTTCTTCTATGTTGTCTGTGTCACTTGATAATGATATACTATTTAAAAATTCGTTTAGTGATTTGTCTGCTGATTCTTTTTCAAATTCTATTGCTACCGTAAGGAATTCTTCTATGTTGTCTATTCTTGTTTCTGCTTCTATTGTTTTTTCGTCTTTTAGACTTTGCATATATCCTGTCTTGTTTAATACTTCTTTTATTAACTCTGATACTGATATTTCTTGTGCTTTTAATTCTTCTATTGTGCTTATAAATTGTTGTACATTTCCTACTATTTTTGGAAAGTATTTTTCTGCATTCTTTATGGTTTCATACATTGATATGTTGTTTTCTTGTGCTATTGCTTGTATTTTTTCTATGCTTGTTTTTCCTATCCCTCGCTTTGGTTCATTTATTACTCGTAAAAATGATAAATTGTCTGCTGAGTTTTCAATTAATCTTAAATATGCTATTGTATCTTTTATTTCCTTGCGTTCGTAGAATTTTAACCCTCCTATAATTTTGTATGGTATGTTTTCTCTTCTTAGGATGTCTTCTATTGCTCTTGATTGTGTGTTCATTCTATAGAGTATTGCAAAGTCTGAGTTTTTAAAGTATTCTTCTCTTTTTAAATGGTTTATTTTTTCTACTATGTAGCTTCCTTCATGATATTCATCGTCTCCACAGTATATCTCTGGAATTGCCCCTTCTTCGTTTTCTGTCCATAGTTCTTTTTTGTATTTCGCTTCATTGTGTTTTATTACTGCGTTTGCTGTTCTTAGTATATTTGATGTGCATCTATAGTTTTGTTCTAGTTTTATTATTTTTGTTCCTTTGAAGTCATTTTCAAAGTTTAGTATGTTTTCTATGTTTGCTCCTCTAAAACTATATATTGATTGGTCGTTGTCTCCTACTGCCGTAATGTTTCCATTTGTTTTTGCTAGTAGTGATATTAGTGTGAATTGTGATTTGTTTGTGTCTTGATATTCGTCTACTAGTATGTACTTAAATTTGTCACTATAGTATTCTCTTATGTCTTGATTGTTTTTCAGTATTTCGATTGTGAAGTTTATTATGTCATCAAAGTCTATTGCATTGTTTTCTTTTAGTCTTTTTTGATATAGTTGATAGACTTTTCCCATTATTGATTTTCTATAGTCTGCTTCATTTTTTAATAAGTATTCTTCTGGTGTTTTCATTTCGTTTTTGGCATTACTTATTTCTGTTAGTATTGATTTTTCAGTAAATAGTTTTGTGTCTATTTCTAGGTCTTTTAAGCAGTTTTTTACTAGTGTTTTTTGATCTGATGTGTCAAATATTGTGAATGAGTTTTCAAATCCTATTCTGTCTATGTGTTTTCTAAGTATCCTAACACATATTGAGTGAAATGTTCCTAGCCACATGTCTTGTGTTGCGTTTCCTACTAGCTTCTCTACTCTTTCTCTCATTTCACTTGCTGCTTTGTTTGTAAATGTTATTGCTAGTATGTTCCATGGTTTTATTCCTTTTTCTTGCATTAAGTATGCTATTTTGTAGGTTAATACTTTTGTTTTTCCTGAGCCTGCCCCTGCTATTACTAGACATGGTCCTTCTGTTTGTTCTACGGCTTCTTTTTGTTTTGGGTTTAGTTCTTCAATTAAATTTAGCATTTTATTTTATCCTTTCGCTACACTTCGCTTCGTTCATCATCATTCGTGATTTTCTTTGGAAATCTCATCTGATATTTCTTTTTTGTGGTTCGTTCATCGTCGTCCATGATTTTCGTTGACAAATACGGAGAGAAGTTCTTATATTTATGTTACTTTTTATAGTTTTATTAAACTTATGTTTGCTTTGTTATTGTACTATTTATATATTTAAAAGTCAAGGATATTATTATTTTTTTGTAAATTTTGATTATAGTGTTGTTACCTAGCCATGAATTTGACTTATGTACCAATTTGTGGTAAGAGGTTTTCTAAGTATTCTTTTTTACCTTATGGAAAGGTTGGCAACCTGATTTTGGATGAGGCTGACACCTATCGTGCTTTTATGAAGAAAAATTTTTGGGAAATGGCTACTGGCATCAGGTGTGCTTGGGCGTGTAAATCCTAAAACGAAAGCGTACCTCAAGTGAGGTACACTTTCACGTTTAGTTTTTAACTTTAATCCTTTTTTATAGTTTTATCTGTTTTTAATTTTTAGCTTCTAAATAATATTCCTAATAAAAATCCTAATATTATTCCTAATGAACTTGTTCTTCCACTATATAGTTTGTTGTATTCTGGAATTAGTTCTCCTGATACTACATATAGCATTGCTCCTCCTGCAAATGCTAACGAAATTGCTATTATTTGTGTTGATATTTCTCCTATTAATGCTCCTATAGTTGCTCCTATTCCTGTTGCTATTCCTGATAATATTATGTATATTATTATCTTTATTTTATTCATTCCTCCATTTTTTAGTGGTATTGCCATTGCTATTCCGTTCTGGAACATCATGCATGCATATTGCTATTGCAAGTGATAGTCCTAGTTTTGCAGATGTTTCGAAGCCTGATCCTATTGCTAAACCTTCTGGTATATTGTGTAATGCTATTCCTAGTGTTATTATTATTCCTGTTTTTAATAGACTATTATTGTTTTTTTGTTGAACTGTATTTTGCTGTAATTCATTCGTCTTTTGATTAAATATATTTTTTACTACTATGTCGCATAGTATCATAATTACTACTCCTAGTGATATTCCTAGTATTGTTGTGTATATGTTTGATGTTTCCATTGCTTCTGGAATTAGGTTGAAACATACTATTGATAACATTAGTCCTGATGCAAATGATAATATAAAACTTATAAATTTGTTTGAGTTTCTTTTTGATATTATTCCTATAAGTCCTCCTATTGTTGTGCCTACGGTTCCAAAGAATAGTCCTAATAATGATGTTTGTAACATTGTTCCCTCCTTTTTTGTTTTTTCCTTTATAGTATTATATTATCTTATTTATAAAAAAAGACATGTATATTTTTTTTATTTATTATGGTAAAAATATATTGTTGTGTTATACTATTTAAAACATAAGATTAAAAGGAGATTTTTATATGATTTCTAATCATTCTGAAAAGAAAAAAAACACAAGAATTTTTGTTGCAATATTCTTGGTTTTACTTTGTATCATAGGAATTTTTTATATGCTTTATAGTAAAAAGCAACAAATTGCAATAGATCCAATAGAAAGCTTTCCTGAAAGTTTTGAATATAATGATCTAATTGATAATGATATTATAAATTCTGTTCGGTGATACTATTAATATTGAGGATTTGCCACAAAATGATATTATTGAGAATAATAAAGTTAATGAGAATATTACTTCTAATAATAAAATAGCTGATAAAAATAATACTCCTCCATATTATATAAAAGTAAATTATGGCGCTCAAGTTGTTACTATTTATACAAAAGATAATAATGGTGATTATTCTATTCCGTTTAAGGCTATGGTGTGTTCAACTGGTGTTGCTACTCCAACTTCTGGAGTGTATAAGATTCCTGCAAGATGGGAGTGGCTTCATCTTCAAGGTAATGTTTGGGGACATTATAGTACTCAAATTGTAGGAAATATATTGTTTCATTCTGTTCCTTATTTGAGAAAAGGTGAACTCGATAGCTTGGAGTATTGGGAATATGATAAGCTTGGGACTTACGCATCGGCGGGTTGTGTACGTTTGACAGTCGAAGATGCAAAATGGATTTTTGATAATTGTAGAAATGGTACTCTAGTTGAGTTTTTTAGTAGCTCTGATGTTGGTCCTCTTGGTAAACCTTCTGCAAAGAAAATCTCTTCTTATGAGGATTATCTTAGAAATTGGGATCCTACTGATCCTCATTCAAATAATCCATGGAAAAATTATAAGGTTCCTACATCTACTCCTACTCCTACACCTTTGTTAACACCTACACCTACTGATACACCAGTACCTACATCAACGCCTACCCCAACATTAACTCCACTACCTCCAAGTACTAATACTGTTGATAATATTATTGATGATAATAATGTGTCTTCTAATAGTACTGATAATATTATAAATAATATAGATTAGTTACAATCATATAATAAAAAAGAGAATTCGAATTATGTGTTTTCGTTTTCTCTTCTTTTTATGTCTATTTTATTAATTTACAAAATCCCTTTTTTCCTTTTTTTAATATTGGATTTTGATTTAATTCTTCTTCTTTTATTGTATATGTTATGTCTGTTATTTTTTCATCGTTTAGTGTTATTCCGCCTTGTGCTATTAGTGTTTTTGCTTGTCCTTTTGATTGTGCAAATCCTGCTGCAATTATTGCGTCTAATATCGTTGCATTTGGCTCTATCTTTGCTGTAGGCATATTTTCTGCATTGCCTTTTCCTGAAAATAAGTTTTCTGCTGCTTCCTCTGCTTCTTTTGCTGCTTTTTCTCCATGTACTAATTTTGTTATTTCAAATGCTGCTCTTTTCTTTGCTTTGTTAATTTCTTCTCCCTCAACGTCTGCCAATTTTTCTATTTCTTCCATTGTTAGGAATGTCAACATACTCATTACTGTTTTTACATCTGCATCTGCTATATTTCTCCAGTATTGATAGAATTCATATGGTGATGTCTTTGTCTCGTCAAGCCATAGTGCTCCTTTTTCTGTTTTTCCCATTTTCTTTCCTTCTTTTGTTGTAAGAAGTCTAAATGTTAATCCAAATGAGTCGTTTTTGTTGAATTTTCTAATTAAGTCTACTCCTCCTATTATATTAGACCATTGGTCATTCCCACCCATTTGAAGTTTGCATCCATATTTGTTATATAAAAACCAAAAGTCATATGATTGCATTAACATGTATCCCATTTCGAAAAATGTTAATCCAGAATTTAGTCTATTTTTGTAGCATTCTGCTGATAACATTCTTGTTACTGTGAATTGTGTTCCTATTTCTTTCATAAAGTTTATGTAATTTAAGTCTAATAACCAATCTGCATTGTTTACTATTATTGCTGAATTTTCACCTTCAAAGCTTAAAAATTTGCTTACTTGTTTTTTTATACATTCTACATTGTGATCTAATTCTTCTCTTGTTAGCATTTTTCTCATGTCTGTTTTTCCTGATGGGTCTCCTATTGTAGCAGTTCCTCCACCCATTAATAGTATTGGCTTATGTCCTTCTTTTTGCATATATGAGGCTACCATTAGTGATACAAAATGACCTACATGTAAGCTGTCTGCTGTTGGGTCTATTCCTATATAAAATGGAACTCCTTTGTTGTTTAATAATTTTCTAAGTTCTTCTTTATCAGTTACTTGTTCAACATATCCTCTATTTTCTAATATATCTAATACATTTTCCATATTATATATCTCCTTTCTTTTATTATTTCCTTTAAAGTTCAATGATACAAATTATAATAAAAAATTTTTTCAAACTATTTGTTTCTTTTATTTTATTTGTTTAATTTTTATATTCTTTGGTGTCTTTATCCACTTTTTGTTTTCTTTTTGTGGATATCTTTATTCTCCCTTTAATTTTTCTGCTGTATCAGCAGCAATTAAGCTATCTATCATTGTATCAATGTCTCCATTTAAGAAGTTTTCCATTTGATATACACTCATTCCAATTCTATGGTCTGTAATTCTTCCTTGTGGGTAGTTGTATGTTCTTATTTTTTCACTTCTTTCCGCATTTCCTATTTGGCTTCTTCTTTCACTTTCAATTTTACTATCACGTTCTCTCTTCTCTTGTTCATATAGACGTGATTGTAACATTTTCATAGCATATTCTCTATTTTGAAATTGTGATCTTTCTGTCTGGCATTCTACTACCATACCTGTTGGTACATGTATTAGTCTAACTGCAGATGAAGTTTTATTTATATGTTGTCCTCCTGCTCCTGATGCTCTAAATACCTCCATTTTTATATCTGCTGGATTTATATTTATCTCAACATCTCCAACTTCTGGTAATACTGATACTGATGCTGTCGAAGTGTGTATTCTTCCACTTGCTTCTGTTTCTGGTACTCTTTGAACTCTATGAACTCCACTTTCAAATTTTAGTCTACTATATGCTCCATCTCCTTTTATCATAAATGATATTTCTTTATATCCACCTAGTTCTGTTGCATTTTCATTTAATATATCTATTTTCCAGTGTTTTTTATCACAGTACATTGAATACATTCTAAATAGTGTTCCTGCAAAAAGTGCTGCTTCATCTCCACCAGCTCCTGCTCTTATTTCACATATTACGTTTTTATCATCGTCTGGATCTTTTGGAATTAATAATATTTTTAGTTCGTCTTCTAATATAGGTAGTTTTTCTTTTGATGTTAACATTTCCTCTTCTGCTAATTCTTTCATTTCTGGATCTTTTAATAATTCTTTTGATTCTTCATAGGCTTGTTTTACTTTTTTATATTCTCTATATTTTTCGACTATTGGCTCAATGCTAGCTTGCTCTTTCATCATTTTTCGCCATTCTTCTTGGTTTGCAATTACTTCTGGATCACTAATCATCTTTGTTAGTTCTTCATATTTCTTTTCAATGTCTTCTAAATTTTCAAACATAAATATTTTGTATGAATGTACGTTTTACATTCATATTTTCTCCTCTCTTTTATAATATTTTTTATTATACACTCATTTATGGGTAAAAGTCAATTTTTACTATTGTTTTATTTTAAAATTGTTTTTTATTTAATTTTTCTATTAACTTAATATGTCTATCTTATTTTTTTTAATGTTTTTCTAAAGCTCCACATAATTAAATTCCATTTTCATTTTTTCTAATAAGTCTTTTTCTCTATTTGTACATGTTAATATTATAACTTGATTCTCTGTTTTATTTAAATATTGTAATGTTTCTTTTAATCTATCGTCATCAAAATAAGCAAATGCTTCATCAAGTATTATTGGTATTGTTTCTTTTGATAGTTCTTTTATTACTGATAGCCTCAATGATAAGTATATTTGTTCTATTGTTCCTATACTTAACTTTTCTATTGGTAAGTAATCTCCGTTTTCAAGTTCAACATTTATTTCATCTCCAATGATTATTTTATTGTAACTTTTATCAGATATTTTTTCTATATTTTTAGATAATGTTTCACTAAACTTTGGCATAACATTTTTTTTCATTTCTTGATATGATTCTTGCATTAGTTCTTTTGTTATTTTAAACACCTTAGTTTGTTCATTTAGTTCTTCTAATTTTTCTCGTTCTACTGATAGTAGTTCTTCATATTCTATTAATTCATCTAATTTTGGTTCAATATTTTCTCTGTCTAATTCTGTTTTATGAAGTTCTAATTCTAATTTATTTATTTCTTCTTTATTTTGTTCTGCTATTTCTTCTATTCCAGAATTAAATAAATCATTTATATTATTGCCATATTCTTTTATTAATTTTTCTTTTTCTATTTTATTATTTTTTAATAATTGTTCTTGTAGTTTTTCTGTTTCTTTTTTTAATTTCAAATTGTTTTCTTCTATTAATTTTGTGTCTTTTTCTAATAATTTTGAGTTATTTAATTTATATTTTATTATTATATAAATTAAAAAAATTAAAATTAATGAAAATAAAATATAATTTAGTATTTTGTTTTTCAGTAAAATAAAATTAATTATGTTCATTAAAATTAAAAACATTAAAATAAAAATTATAATTTTTTTCTTTTTATTTTTATCTTTTTGTATTTTTTCTTTATTATTTTTCTCTATTTTTTTATTATTTTCTTCTATTATATCTTTTTTTATATTTATTTTTTCTTGTTCTTTTTTATCATTATTGATTAATATTTTTATTTTGTCATAAATTATTTTGTTGCTTTTTTCTTCTTCTAATTGTTCTTTTATTTCATTACTCTTACTTTCACATTCATATTTATAATCTTTATATTTTTTTATTTCATTTATTCTTTCTTCATAATCGTTTATATTTTCTTTTACTATATTTATTGGTTTTTCTTGACTGCGTTCTGTACCCACTTCATTTAATAATAGTTTATCCAATTTAGTTATTACTGTTTTATATGATGTTTCTTCGCTACCACTTTCAGCTAAGTTTGCAATTTTCTGTAATAAATTATTTTGTGTATTAGAATTTATTTCAATTTCTTTTTGATTTGTTATTACAGTAGATTCTAATATTTCTTTTTCTATACCTGTTTGCTCTATAAAAAATTGATTTCCTATTTTTTTATCAATATTATATTTTTCTGTTATATCATTATTATTTTCATCATATATTTTTGGATTCTTTTTTTCAAAGTTTCTATATACATAATATTTTTTTTGATTATCTAATTTATAATTTATTATTCCTGAAAACTCATTTTTATTCCATGGATAATATTTATCATAGTCTGAATATTTTTTTCCATTTTTATTTTTTGATATTCCATAAAACATACTTGTTATAAAATTTAATAATGTAGATTTTCCAGTTTCGTTTTTTCCATATATTAAATTTATTTTTTTGAAATTAATTTCTTTATTATCTAATTTTCCATATTGATTTATCTTTATTTTTTCTATTTCCATTTTATACCTTTCATTTTTAGTATAAGTTTTATATTTTTATTTCCATTTTTTAGATTTAAATTTTACTAGTTTTTATTCTCTTTTTTGTTTTTGAGACAATTTTTGCATTTTATTGTTATTTTTGCGCTCTTTTGTTTGTTTTTATTTTTCTTTTGAATATATTTTTCTCTTACTTATTAATTGAGTTTTTTTACTTTTTCATTTTTGTGTAATCCCTATTTCCCAGCGCTTTACGCTGTCTAGTAGTTTTTATGCTCCATTTGTTTTCATGTTGTCAAATTAACAATTATGCTTTTTTTAGCTTTCCATTATTCGATTTTCTAATTCTAATACCTTCTGATATGTTTCATCATCTATTTCTCCATTTTGAAGTTTTAAATTTAGTTTTTTAAGGAAAATCCCTGACAATGTTTTGTCATTTTCTATTATTGAATTTTTGTAATTTGTTTTGTCTTTTATTTTTATAATATTAGTTTGGATTAATTTCATATTAATATTGGTTTGAAAATTTCGTGTTCCTGTTAAATAAATTTCATAATAATTATTTTTTGTTTCTATTAAATTTAATTTTTCTATTAATTCTTCTTGTGATGAAATATTTGTTATATTTATTTCTTCTTTTATAAATTGTTTTTCATCTATTTTTATAAATTTTTTATTTAAAAATTCTTTTCCATTTAATTTTATTGTTTCTCCAAAATAAAATCCATGTTCACCTGGTTCATCAAATCCTAATGCTATTAATGAACCTGGATAATATTCATCTCTTTTATGTATATGCCCTATTGCAGTATAATTAAATTTTTTTAATTTATTTTTATCCATTTTATTATATCTAGATTCTGTATATAGATCTCCATGGGTTATTAGTATATTCATTTTTTCAATATTTTCTACTTTTATATTTTCTAATTGGTTTTCACTCATTTCAAAATCATTAAATCCATATCCATATATATCTATATCTTCATATTTTATTACTTCAACCTTGTTTGTAAATATCTTTACATTTTCTGACCAATTATATATTGAATAATATGAGTTTTTTAAATATGGATCATGGTTTCCTGGTGCTATAAATATTTTTGTATTTTTTATTTCTTTAAATAAATTATTAATATAATCTATTGTTGTTTTTCTTATATTTTCTTCTTCATAAAGATCTCCACTAATAAATAAATAATCTACTTTTTCATCTTTTATAAAGTCTATTACTTTTTTAAATGCTTCTCTTTGTTCCATTCTCCTTTTCTGTCCTAAATTAGCTCTCTCAGCAAGTGTTCTAAATGGTATATCAAAATGAACATCTGCTATATGCACAAATTTCATTTATATTTTCTCCTTATTTTAATTAAATTTTTAATAATATTATTTTAAAAAAATAAGCCAAATATATTTTTATTTTATAATTTGGTTTATTTTTATTTTTAATCATTTAAGTTTCCAAATAACTCATCAAATTTTGCTTCTAATTCTTTTTGTATATCTACTTCTTCTTCGTTAGTTTGGTCTACTGATTTTAAATTATTAAATTGATTTTGTGATTGCACTATAGATTGTTCAGTATTAGTTGGTGTTTCTTTTGGTATTGCTCCAACATTTTCTATTTGTTCTTGTGTTGTATTATTAATGTTTACTGATGATTGCTGTGCCTGCTTGATTATTGGTTCTGCACTTGGTTTAATAGTATTTGCTATATCACTATTGTTATTATTTATTCCATTTATTTGCATTGTAGAATTTGATTTAGTTATACTTGTGTTTGATATTGTAGAAGCATCTTGAGATTTAATTTCATTTATAGTATCACCTTGTTTATTTGTAGGTGTTTCAATTTCGCTAAATAAGTTGTCAAGTGCTCCTATTTCTAATTCTTTGTTATCCTCTGATTTTTCAGTATATGGATTTGCTGGATTGAATTTTCTCCATTCTCCTCTATCTGCTACTTTATAGTCATTGTGGTTTAGTCTATTATTATTAAAATCTCTAACTATATTAGGCTTTTTGTAATACCAAAATTTCTTTGCTTTTATTGGCTTTAATCCTTTTTCAAATATAATACATTCGTTATTATCCATTCTTCTTAGTTCATCTGGTGTCATAAGTGCTCTTGCCATTATTTGATCTGATTCACTATACCCTGTACGTACTGAGTCATTGTTTCTATTCATGGTTTTACTATTATGTGATATTGTTTTTTCACCTAATTCTTTTGAAAAGTATTCTACTGTTTCATATGAGTTACTTCCTAAAAATACGTGTGTATCACAGTTTCCTATAATTGTTTCATATGATTTATCATATATTGCTTTTAATTGATCTAAATTTTGTAATATTACACTAAATGATATTCCTCTACTTCTACTTGTTGATATTTTCTTGTCAAAGTCTGGTACCTGACCTATATTGGCAAACTCATCTAGTATAAAGAATGCTGGCACTGGTAGCTTTCCACCATTTCTGTCTGCAAAGTCATATAATTGTTGTATCATTTGTGAGAAAAATATTGTTAATAAGAAGTCATATGCTGCATGTGTGTCTGAGGATACAACATATAAAGCTGTTTTCTTTTTTGCTATATCGTCAAAGTCTATTGTGTTTGTTGATGTAACATCTGCTATTTCTTTTGAGTCAAATTTTCCTAATGATGATTGAAGTGAACTTAAAATTGTTCCATATGTTTTTTCTGATGCTAGTTCAACTGATTTATAGTTCATTCTTGCTGGGTGATCATATGGTAGTTCACTCATTAAGTTTGATAATAGATTGCTGTCTCCATTTTTGCTTGCCGCTCTTACCAGTTCTGCACAACTTGCTAAATTCTGTTCTTCTGGTGGTCTTTTTGCTAATAAATAATATATTAATGCCTTTAATAATAATTCTGACATGTTGTCCCAATATGGGTCTGATGATTTTGTTGCTTCTGTTTTTTGTCCTTTAATAATTGTATTTGCTATAATATCTACATCTATTTCTGATTGGATATGTTGGATTGGATTATAACTGTCACTACATGTTGGATTTACTAAGTTTAATATTTTTATTTCATATCCCTTAGATTTCAAATAACCAGCTGTTGAATCATATATTTCTCCTTTTGGGTCTGTAAATATATATGATCCTAAGCATTGATATGCATTTGGCATTGAATATGATGATGATTTACCAGATCCAGATCCACCGACAATAAGTACGTTTACATTTCCTATTTTGTTTAGTGGTAAGTAATTATTTTCAGCAAGTATTAATCCCTGATTTTTACTTAAAACCCTATACTGTTCTCCACCTTGTGACCAATCACTTGATCCATGTTCTATTTTATCATATTCACTTTTACTACGTGCTTTATATAGTCCAATTCCTACAGCTATTGCTATTATAATAGTATAACCTAATGTGCATTTTCCAAATATGCCAATTGTTTCATTGTTAAATGTTTTTGTTATTGATGAGAAACTTGTTACGTTTTTTGGTAATTGTCCTAAAAATGTTTGAATATTAAAAACACTATTTGTAGTACTTTCACTAATAGATACTGCTAGAGGTGCTACTAAAAATAGCATACCTAGTATCCATATTACAACTCCTACAATTAGTGTTTTTATATTTTTCTTAATCCAAGTTATCATCTTTGCCTCACTTCTTTCTAAGGAATAATTAGTCCTTACATTGAAATCGTCTTTCCTTATCATTTGTTTCACTATTTTTGTTCGTAAAGTAATAATATATTTAAAAATATATTATTCTTTATACTTTTTCATTTATAGATAGAACAAACCAATTATAATAAATTACAATTGGTTATCTATCATCATTTTCGTCTAATGTCCTTTGTGCTCTTCCTTTATAATGTACTCTTGCTCTGTATTTTGATCTGTTTTCTCTCATTGTATTTACTTGCTCTTCTGAAAGCATTGGTATGTCCATATTTTCATCAGCTGTAAATACACTAATTTCTGTTTGTAAATTTGGTTGAACAGGTCCATTACCATTTGTTTCTTCAATTTTCCCTGGTTGAATTACTTGCAAACCTTGGCTATTTTTATCATATGATTTGTCTTTGTCTTTAAATCTAAGTGACATTAAATGAGCTTCAAATGTTGTATTTTCGTTATCTAAATTACCCATTCACAAATCCTCCTTGCTACTAAACGTTTTTATCTCTTATCTCAAATGCAAAATATGATTTATATGGTTTTAGTTTGCATTTTCCTTTTACTTCATTTGTTGTTTGGTCTATGTACAACATTGGTTTTATTTCCTCAGTTGTTTCAGGGTCAATTATTGTTATTGGTCTTTTTAAATTTGGTGTATATTTAAAATTTTTGTATTCTGTAGCAGTTTCTAAATAAAGCGTGTCAAATTGCACAGGAATAGGTAGTCTTGATATCCTAATCTTGTCATTTTTTAATTTTCCCATATTAACTATTACTTTATTCTCGCCAAAAGACAGTATTACTAAATCTTCTCCTTCTGGCTCTGGATAGTCAATAAAAAAAGTTTTTTTCTTTGCATTGCCATTTAATTCTTCTGATGATACTAATCTTTCTAATGTATATTTTGGATATTCATTTAGGTATTCTTTCGCTGTTTTATTAATTCTGTAAATTACAGTGCTTACGTCTTTTGGATCTGTTATACTGAAATATTTTCCATTAAATCCCTTAGCCATCATACACCTCTTTCATTAGCTGACTGCTCTTTTTATTATACTATAATTATGTAAATATGTCAACTTTATATTATATTTTATTTTATATTTATTACAATAATAAGTATTATTTAATTTTGCTATTTAGAATTTTGGTTTGATCTTCTGCTTTTTTTAGCATTTCAAATATTTTGACTTCTTTTTCCAGTTCTTCCTTAGATAGAACTATTTTTGTTATTATGTTTAAATTTCCTCTTTCTCCTTTTCCGTTGCTATAACCTTTTCCCTTTATTGTTAATTTGTCTCCGCTGCTTGTACATTTAGGAATTATAATTTGTATTTCCTCTTTTAATATTGCTATTTTCTTAGTGGTTCCTAAAGCTGCTTCCCATACTTTTATTGGTAATTCCATAAATAAATCTGAGCCTATAAGCTTAAGATTATTAGTATCTTTAATGTTTATACTTATTACTAAATCACCATTTTTTCCTCCATTTTTTCCTTGTTGTCCTTGTCCTGGAATTCTTATTTTGTCATGATTTCTAACTCCTGCAGGCACTTTAAAATTAAATGTAGTTTCTTTTCCTTGAATTGTTCTGAATTTAAGTTTTTTGTTAGATCCAAAGAATGCTTGCTCTATACTTACATCTACTGCTGTAGTTATGTCTTCTCCATATTTTGGTGTTTCAGTTTTTTGAACTTTTTTCTTTCCAATTTCACCAAATAGCATTTCAATTATTATCTCTTTTAATGTCTTTTTTTGTTTCTGTGTCGTATTTTGTGTTTTCCTTCCAACATATCTATTCCAGGTGTAATCATATTTCCTTTTTGATTTCGAATTTGATAATATTTTATATGCTTCGTTTATGTCTTTAAATATCTCCTCTATTTCGGCGTTTCCTGCATTTTTATCTGGATGGTACTTTTTTGCCTTCTCTCGGTAGGCATTTTTTATTTCATCTGTTGTAACTTTGTTTGTTTCTAGTCCTAGTATTTTATAGTAATCTTTAAAAACCATCTGTCTCGCCCTCCATATTGGATACATTATATATTATTTTTTTTGATTTATCAATATGTAATTGCGAGTTTCTATACTTTTTTCTAGTAATAATTTTCCTTTTTCTATATTGGATTTTATTGTATAGTCAATTATTTCTAACACTGCTTGGTCAATGTCTTTCAATACAAGGTTTCTGTAATATTCTACATTGTCATATTTTCTATTCTCTTCAATTTTGTCTGCACAAAATACTATTTTTTCTAATATACTCATATTTGCTCTTCCTGTTGTATGCCATTTTATTGCACTACACATGTCTTCGTCAAAATTATATATCTTTCTACATAAATCTGCGCCTATCTTACCATGTAAAAGTTTTGTATTATATTTTTCTACCTCAGTTATTTCTATATTGTTTTCTTTAACATATTTAATAGCTTCTTCGTCTATTATTTCTTTTGCAATGTCATGCACTAGTCCTACTTTTTCTGCTTTTTCTATATCTACATTGTATTTCTTTGCAAGTATTTTGCACATTTTCATGGTTCCTAATGAGTGTAAATATCTCTTTTCATTGGTGATGTATTTTTTTAATTCTTCTTTTAGTTCTTCTATTTCCATATTCATTCTCTTTCTTTAAAATATAACTTAGATTTAGTATTATTATACATTCCTTTATTTTTCTTATTTCCTATTGTTATATTTTTTAGCTTAATTTCTTTTTTCCTTAATTGCCAATTCTATCATTTTATCAAGTAGTTCTGAATATTTTAGCCCTTCATTTTCCCAAAGTTTTGGATACATACTTATTGATGTAAATCCTGGCATTGTATTTATTTCGTTTATATATACCTTCTTTGTTTCTTTTTCGACAAAAAAATCAACACGTGATAAACCACTTCCATCAATAGCTTTAAATGCCTTTATTGCTAATCTTTTTATTTCATTTATCTTTTCAATTGGAATATCTGCTGGAATAACTGTTTTTGATTCTACATTTTTGTACTTTGCATCATAACTGTAAAAACTTTCTGCCGACTTTATTTCTCCAACTGTTGTTGCTTCAATATCATCATTTCCAAGTACTGCACATTCTACTTCTTGACCATTGATTGCTTCTTCAATTAGTATCTTTTTGTCAAATAATGTTGCATTTTGTATCGATTTAATTAGTTCTGATTGATTTGTTGCTTTTGTGACTCCAACTGATGAGCCAGAATTTGATGGTTTTACGAACACAGGGAATTTTAACTTTTCTTCTACTAATTTTACTATTTCATCATTTTCTAATTTTATTTCCTCAAATTCGTCATTTATATATATGTTCTCGCTTTTTATGTATATGTATTTTGCTTGAGGTATATGTGCTTTTTCAAATATGATTTTTGTATAAACCTTATCCATTCCAATACTTGATGCTAATACTTTACATCCTACATAAGGAAGGTTTAACATTTCTAACATACCTTGTATTGTTCCATCTTCTCCATATAAGCCATGTAGCACTGGAAACACTACATCTGAGTCTTTTAGATATTGAATTATATTTTTTATTGCTTTATTATCCTTGTCTATAAATTCTCCTGATTTCTCAATTAATATTGGATTAATCTCATATTTACTTTTGTCTAAATTATCTATTACGTTTCTTGCTGAATTAATTGATACTTCATGTTCAGTTGACATCCCTCCATAAATTACAGATACTTTAATTTTTGACATTATCAAATTTTCCTTTCTTTTTATTTTTGTTACAATTAACATTTTATTTGTAAGGCAATTATAATTTTATAAGTTTCTTTTAATTTTCTTTTTTATAAGTACTTATTAATAAACTTCATTTTTATTTAATAAGTGCTTCTACTATTTCAATGAATTTCATCGAGTTTGATGCTTTTACAAGTATTATATCATTTGGTGTAATTATTTCTTTTGCTTTTGTAATTGCATCAGCATTGCTTGTATATTGGTATATTTCTTTTGCATTTGCATTTTTTGCAATATTCTTAGAAAGCTCACCTACCGTAATTAAAACGTCAATATCTTTTATTTCCTTTCCAACTTCTGAGTGTAATTCTTCTGCATAGTCACCTAGTTCTAACATATCTCCTAATATGGCAATTTTCCTTTTATCTTTAATGTTTTGTAAATATGTTATCCCTGCTTTCATTGAGTCATAATTTGCATTATATGTGTCATTTATTACTGTTGCACCATTTTTCGTAGTATTAAGTTCCATTCTTTTTTTTGTAAGTTCGAATTTTGATATTCCTTGTAATATTTTGTCTTTTGGTATTTCAAAATATGTTCCTACTGCAATGGCACATAAACTGTTTAAAACAAAATGTTCTCCACCTACTGGTACTGTAACTTCAATATTTTTGCCTTCTGTTGATTGTGTACCTTTTTCTGTTACTATCTTGTCTTCGATTAATTTATATATACTTTTGTCTTCATAGGATTGTATATCTTCTGCCATAAATGTACTTTTATTATTAATTCCATATGTAAGTTTGTTATACTTTTTGTCGCTTTTTGCCCATTCTCCAAGTAAGTCATTATCGTTGTTTATTACAATAGTATTTCCTTGAAGTCCTTCTAGTATCTCAAGCTTTGCTTTTAATATATTTTCCCTTGATCCAAGATTTCCTATATGCGCTGTTCCAACATTTGTAATTATTGCTACCGTAGGTTTTGCTATGTGAGTTAATCGACTTATTTCGCCAAAATGATTCATCCCCATTTCTACACATATTAGATTTTCATCTTTTAAACTTAATATTGTAAGTGGTAGTCCTAATTCATTATTCATGTTTCCTTTTGTTTTTAGTACTTTACATTTCATTGATAATACAGAAGCTACCATGTCTTTTGTGCTAGTTTTTCCTACGCTCCCAGTGATTGCAACTACTGGAATGTTTCTTCTGTTTCTTTCATATTCTGCCATTTGTTGTAAAGCTGTTTGTGTATCTTCTACTCCTATTATATTAACAGTCTCATCTTTTATGATTGGCTCTTTATTATATATAATACAATTTTTTGCACCATTTTTTATAGCTGTTTTTATGTAGTCTATATTATTTATTTTTCCTTCTGCAACTGATACGAAAGTATCTCCTTTCTTTATTTCTCGAGAATCTATTTTAAAATTTTCACATTCACTGCTTTCGTTTCCACTTAATAATGTACCTTTTGTAATTTCTAATATTTCTTTTATCTTCATTATAATATCTTCCTTTCACTTCACTGTGCTTCAATTTATCGTTATTTCCTAAAAAACATATTTAAATTTTTGAACTCTTTATTAGTTTTTAATATTATATTCTACTATTTATAATTTTACAAGTGTCTTTTTGTTAAATCTTCTAATTTATTAATATTCACTTTACAATACTGTCTTTAGTTGTTTTATCGCTTTTTAAGTATCATAGAATACTTGCCTATTATGAAAAAAATTATCACTTAATAATTATTAAGTGATAATTTTTATTTATCTTTTAAATGTTGCCCTTTTTTTATTATAATCCGCTGTCTAACTTTATGTCGTAAGAGTTCCGTTTGGTGTATCTATTATTAATAATATATCTTCTTCTTTTCCAGTTTCAGCATTTATATATACTAAAAAATCATTTTCATTGATTCTTCCCTTTACTTCATAGCATAGAAGTTCACTGTTCCATTCTGTTGGAATTATTGCAACGTCAAGTTCTTTTATTTCCAAATTTTTATTTATTCTATCTAATACTTGTCTTGGTCCTATTTTTATATCTGGGATTTCTCTTTTTTCTTTATGTGAGTTTAGATAGTTTGTAGCTTCTATTCCTAATATTTCTCCATTATCTAAAGCAATTTTTACTTTTACTAAGTCTGGATAAATAATTATATTTCTAAGTTCTTCTTTTGTTTCACCTGTTGGTTCTTGTCCTTTTAAATTTAATTCTTGCGTATATGCATAGTTAACAGTAATTATATTTCCTTCTTCCATATAGTAAGTTTCTTTCATATCTTTAAACTCTCGTGCACTTAGAAAGTCTTTTCCTGATTGTATTGCTTGCTCTTTACTCATGCTTTGTTCTGCAACATCTCTGCTTGAATTCATTGAGACTACATGTCCTCCCTTTTTTGATACAGATATTGAAAAATGTGCTTCATTTGTCATTGTTCCACTAAAACTATAACATTCGATTCTTCCATTTTTTATTTCTCCATTAGATGTCAATTCTTTTACTTTATCTTCTCCTATAAATTTTTTAGCAATTTCTGTCGCTTTTTCTTCGTTTATTTCTTCTCCTGTAAGTCCCTCTCCCTTAAAATTGTTTTGGTTTTCTGAAAACGCTCCATCATAGATTAATCCTGTATATTGGTGTAAATTTTCTTCTATATTTGAAAATGTTAGTTTTGATAGATTATTGTCGTTTTGCAGTATTGCTTGTGTTCCCTTTTTTTGTAATGCATCCCATCTAACATTTTTTTCAAAAAGGTCAGCTTCTAATTGGTTTAAAGTGTTTTCAAGTTCTATACTATTTTGATGTAATTGTTGCAGCTTTTCTATATCTTCTTTTTCTAATTTTTCTTTATTAATTGCTTTTTTTGATAAAACATAACAATAGTCTCCTACTTGATTTAGAAATTTTTGAGTATGTTCTAGGTCTTGTGCTTCTATTGGAATTCTTGCTAAATAACTTTGTGCTAAAACTGCTGTTTGTGATGTGTTCGTAAGTATTCTAGCAATATATTCCTCATCATTTGATATTAACGATTTTGCAAGCATTTTTTCGGTATCATTTACATATTCTATTAATTCGTAAAATGCTTCGTTATATCCATTGTCTGCTAATTGCCTATAATCTCTGCCTTTCTTTATGGAATATACTGTTAATATTAATATAATTACTATTAAAGTAACTACTAGAGTAAGCATTTTACCTTCTCTTAGCCTATCTTTCCACTCATAGGCTTTGCTTTTTACATTTCCCATGTTAAATCTATTCCTTTCTTATTTCTTTTGCAATACACATATAGTTATTTCTTTTTAAAATGTTACATTTACTTTGAAGTTTCCCTTTGAGCTCAATCGTATTTCGTCTAAATTCTTCCCATCTAATGATAATGATGGCTTTCCAGTCTGTTTGTATTCAATTTCATAAACTGCTTGTTTCCATTTTAATGTTACACTAAAGTTTTTCCAGTCATCTGGCACACATGGCTTTACTGTCATTTTTTCGTGATGTATATTAATTCCTAGTATATACTTTATTTGTGCTTCATAAAGCCAACTACTAGAACCTGTATACCATGTCCATCCTCCTCGTCCTGCTTGAATACCTTCTGAGTATATGTCAGCTGCTACAACATATGGTTCGACTTTATATGACATTATATCTTCTTTTGTTTTAGTGTGCTCTATTGGATTAACTTTTTTGTATATATTCATTGCTTGATCTTTTCTTCCTAGCATTATTTCTGCAATTAGTGACCATACTGCTGAATGTGTATATTGTCCTCCATTTTCCCTCATTCCTTTTCCATATGCTGTTATATATCCTAAATCTTCCTTTTCAAGTGCTGGATATAATAATCTTACTAATTTATTTTTTTCATCTATTAGGTAATTTTCTAGACTATTCATTGCTATATATTTTTTGTCGTTATCAGCTCCATTTGATATTACAGCAAAACTTTGTGATATATTGTCAATTTTGCATTCTTCATTTTCTATGCTTCCTATTACTTTTCCATCATCATTAAATGCTCTTCTAAACCATTGACCATCCCAACCTTCAGTATTCAATGCTTTTTTTAATTTGTTTGCTGTAACTATAAATTCTTCTTTTAATTCTTCATAGTTTATTTTGTTTAATTCTCCTATATTTGTTGGACCTATTTCTTGTCCAATTTCATATTCAAAATTTTCTAGAATCTTGTCATGTCCTTCAAAAGCTAAAGTCATTTCCTTACTTATATTTATTTTTTTTGTGTTAACTTTTTGATAATCAATTAATTCAATAAACCTAATCAGTATATTATATAGAAAAAATCCTAACCATATACTTTCTCCCTTTCCTTTTCTTCCTACATTATCCATTCCATCGTTCCAGTCATTATTTTTTATTAATGGCATACCATGTTCTCCAAATTGACATGCAACTTTTATTGCTTTTAAACAGTGCTCAAATATTGTTCCACTTCTTGATGTTTTTGTATAAAAGTCAACTCTGTCTCTCTCATCTTCTCCAAGTTCTGGAGCATCAATATAGCTTGTTGTTTCGTTTAAGATATTATAATTTCCTGTAAAGTCAATATATTCTTCTACTGCATATACTAAAAATAACATGTCATCAGAACATCTTGTTCTTATTCCTAATTGAGTATCATCATGCCACCAGTGTTCTACGTCTCCTTCATAAAATTGATGTGCAGCATTTAATAATATTTGATTTCTTAGTATTTCTTGATCAACCCATTTCATGCCAAGGGCATCTTGTAGTTGATCTCTATATCCATATCCTCCACTTGATTGATAAAAACCTGTTTTTGCTATCATTCTTGATACTATTGATTGATAGACTAAAAATCCATTCTGCATTACATTAAATGATTTCATAGGTGTATTTGATGTAACCTTTTGTACTACTTCACTCCAATATTTTTTAGTCTTTTCAAATTCTAATTGATATTTGTTTGTAAATTTTGTTCCAATATTAACACATTCCATTTCTGTTTTCTCTGCTCCAAGTACAAATATTATGTCTTTTGTTTCATTTGGATTTAGTGTTATTTCTACTTCATAATTTTCATCTATCATTTCGTTGCTTGTTACATAAGAATAATAATTTGGATTTATATTGTTTTTTACAAAGATTGTATTTAAATTCTTTTTGTATTTTTTTGAAATTATTGATTTTTCTTCTTTTTCTCCTAAAAGCCAATCTATCTTGTATTTTATTTTTAACGTCTTTTCTGCTTTATTTTTATTTGTTAATCTTACAATACTTACCTTTACGCTATCATCATTTGGGACAAATATTGTTATATTCTGTTGTATTCCATTTTTTAGACTAATAAATCTAGAATATCCAAATCCATAACATATATATTTGTTTTCGTCTTCTATTAATTTGCTTTCTTCTTGATTTTGAATATTTTCATTTATTATATTGTCCTTTTCTTCTATTATAATTTTTTCAGGTGAACTGTCTTTGTATGCATCATTATCAAATTTTGTTAATCTATTTGTTCTACTGTTAATATACCATGTGTATCCTCCATTTTGATTTGTTACAACTGTTCCAAATTTTTTATTTGCCATTATATTTGCCCACGCAACAGGTGTTATATTTTCATGATTTTCTTTTATCCAAAACTCATTTAATTCTTCATTGAAAGTTCCAATTTCATTTTCAAATTTTAATTTTTTATAGTTTGTTTTTATTTCTAATTTGTCTGTTTTCCTACGCCCAGCTATAATTGGATTTTTGTTGTTTTTTAATTCATAATTTATCTTATTTTTATTATTTTTGTCTTTTTCCTCTTCAATACCTATTTTTTCTTTGTTTTCTATATCTTGATCAAAGTTTTTTATCTTGTTTTTTTGTTTGTCCTTTTCAACATTTACGATAATAGGCTTTTGCAATTTTTCCTTATTTTTCATTCGCATATTTTTATACAAATCTGCTACTTGAATTTCTAAAGAACCATTATGTGTATCTATGAATAAGTTTGACCTTTTTTCAATTATATATCTTTCTGCTTTTTCGAGATTGTTTAATATAAATATTCCTCCTCTTTTATTAATATATCTGTTCATTTTTTCATCAATATATAAATCACCATTTCCTAGGTTTGAAAGTATAACTAATTCTAATTTTATTTTTTTATTTTGCATGTATTCGTAGGCTTTTAGTATTTCTCTTATAATATAATAATCATTTCTTTCTTCTATTTTTACTGATAAAATTGGATAGTCTCCTGATATACCATATTTCCATAGTCTTTTATCTTCAAGGTTTTCATCTATGTCTAGCTGTTTTTCTATTGGATATAATAGCATCTCAATCATTTGTTGATATGTTTCTATATTTTTTTCATTTATCTCCATATATCTAATTTGAGCTTCATTCTGTGACTTTGAAAGTTCTTGTACTCTTTCTAAGTTTTCAATGTTCATATATTCTTTAATGTTTCCTTGTGCTTGCTCCCTTGTGTTTCCAATACTCGTAATTAAATATAGGCTTTTTTCGTCATTTTTCTTAATATCTATTATCCTTTTCATTGCAACTATTGGATTTATTGTAGTATCTGTATTATTTGAAAATGGTGATGAGTTTTCTATTGTATCTGGTACAAGATTTTTTATTTCTATTGTTGAATTGTATTTTTTTCTATTTTTATTAGTTTCTTCATATCTTGCAATTTCTCTTATTCTTTTTCTTGAAATAAAATTTTCTTTATTAGTTTCAAATTCTAAGCTTGAGTTCTCATCTTTGTCATACAATGTTTTTGCAATTGTTATTATTTTTTCATTTTCCATTCTTCTCTTTCTAGTTACAAATAATTTTTCGTCTTCATATTGATATAATAAAAACATTTTATTAAAAGTTGGATGTGAATCATATTGTTCCTTAGTTGATAAGACTATGTCTTCGTAGGTTGTTACTTCTAATTTTATATTCTGAATTCCTTTATTTAATATTTTAATTTGCTTTATTTCTACTTCACAATCTGGTGCTAAATATACGTCTATTATTACTTTTATGTTTCCGTCTTCTATTATAAATTTACTTGAATATATTGTAAATTCCCTTTGTACTTTTATATCATTTATTATAAAATTATTTACTCCGTCTAAATTTTGCGATAATATATTTTGGATATCATATATTTTATTGTTGTTTAAATTTTTAATATATATATTTGCATTTTCACTTATTACAATATCCTCTATCTTTGTCTGATTTTTTCCATCTTCTTTTTCTATATTTGTTAATTCATTTGTTGATATAATATTTATTCCATCTTTTCTTGCTGGAAAAACTTCAAATCCATCATATCGTACCTTTTCAACTTTGTCTTTATTTTCTTTAGTTATTATTACGTCTTCTGGCATATTTTCTTCTAATAGTATTTTAACGCCTTTTATCTGTGGATTGTTCATAAATCTTTTTTGAAATATATTATCGTTCAAAACGTTGTTTATTGAAGCTAATATCATTCCCTGATGATGTGCCATATATGTTTTTACAACTACTTTTTTAGGTGTATAGTCAATAGAATCATAAAAACCATATTTTCCTGTTGCTCCATCTTTTTCAAGTCTCTTTAAGTTATATATTGCATCTTTTGGTACTATTGTTAGTGCTAATGCTGTTGAGTATGGACTTATTACGACATTTTCTGAAAGTCCTCTTTTTAATCCTAACCAAGGTATTCCAAATGTTTTGTACTGGTAGTTTCCATAAAAGTCTTTTAAACTGTATGCTGACTCTGACATTCCCCAAGGTACATTTAACTTTTTCGCATATTCTTTATCACTCATTACTAGTAGTTTACAAGATTCATCAATTAATGTTGATTGATATGTTGGAATATTTATATTTGGCATTAAGTATTCAAATGCAGTTCCTCCCCATGATACCAATCCTTTATGCTCTCTTAAATTTGTAAGTGTTCTTCCTAAATTGTTCCAATGTTTTGCTTCTATATCCTTTTTTGCAATTGCAATTAAACTTGCTTGTCTTGCTTCAGATGCAAGTAAATCGTAATAAGAGTCATATAACTTATTTTGTTCACAGTTAAATCCTATTGAAAATAGTCCTGTTTTATAATCATATAATTTGCTAAAGTCTGTTTCTTCTATTATTTTATCTATATTTGCAATTAATTGTTTAACTTCCTTACTTTTTGTTTGTTCTTCTAAAAATTCTTTTACTGTATACATGTACCCTATAAAGTTACCACTGTCTACTGAAGATATATCATATGGAAGTATAGGATTTAATGTTTCTATGTTATACCAGTTATATAAATGTCCATTCCATTTTGGAAGTTTTATAATTGTATCTATCATTTTTGATAATAAGTCTATTGTATATTCTTTTGTTTCAAATTTTAAATCATAACTCGAAATTGCTGAAAGCATTGCTAATCCTATATTTGTTGGAGATGTTCTCATAACATACTTTTCTTTTCGATCTTCTTGGTAGTTATCTGATGGCAAATAATTTACCATACATTCTTTAAAATAATTCCATGTTTTCTTTGCTATTTTTGTTAAGTATTCTTTTTCGTTTTGTTCCAAGTTTATTTTTGTCTTCTTAGTTTTTCCTAAATTGTACATTAGATAAAATGCTAAAGTCCAGCTTATCGTAAAGATTGCTGCTATTAAATTACTTATATTGAAATTTTTTATTATATTTAAAAATATACTTAATAGTAATATTATTGATATTATAATCTGCATTTGCATTGATTTTATATAACTAATTATGTCATTATTTGTATTATTTTCTGCTGAGCTCGCAGTTGTCCATTCTAATAAAAAACTGTGTGATATGTGCATTCTATATAATGCTTTTGATGTTGCACTTAATTCTAAAAATGCTATATCTGGCAATGTTATAAAATCTACTAAGAACTTATATATTGAATGATTCCATTTTGAAAAATTTGATACAAATAATTTGTGTTTTAGTGTTCCACATCTTTGATGTACAAAGTTGTCAAATAATCTTAGTATCATTGGAACTGCAAGTAAAATTATTGGAATTATTATGTTTATTATGTTCTTTTGAGTTAATATTGCAATTAGTAGTGTTAAAAATATAAATGCTTCATTTAAATTTCTTGATATATTGTCTAATATTTTATATTTTGATAAGTCATTTAATTCTGATTTGATCCATTTTAATATTTGGGTATCTCCTCGTATCCATCTGTCTTTTCTTTTTTTATATGATATATAGTTTGATGGGAAATTATCTATTAATGTAATATCAGTCGCTAGTCCACATTTTAAATAGCTTCCTTCAATTAAGTCATGACTTAAAACTGTATTTTCTGGAATCTCATCTTTTAATATCTTGTAAAAAACGTCTAAGTTATAAATCCCTTTCCCCGTAAAGATTCCCTCATTAAAATTATCCTGATATACATCTGATATAGAATTTGTATATAAATCTATTCCTCCATTTCCAGCAAATAATCTTGTAAATGTAGTTTGTCTTCCACTGTTTATATCTAATCCTATTCTAGGTGATATAATTCCATATCCTTTTGTAACTATATTTTTTATTTTGTCGACTTCTGGTTTATTTAATATATGTTCCATTGCCCCAACTAATTTAAATACTGAATTTAGTATTAAATTAGTATCTTCGTCTATTGTGATTATATATTTAATCTTTAAATTCTTTTTACAAGTATTTACTTTAAATTCTGACTTTCCTATTTTTAAAAATTCATTGAATTGAGAAATCATTCCTCTCTTACGCTCCCAGCCCATATAGCATCTTTCTGTATTACACCATTGTCTCTTTCTATATGCAAAAAAGAAGATTTCTCCATATTTCTCGTTTAGTCTTTTTACTTGCTTTTTTCCTTCTATTTCTATGTCCTTGTCGTTTTTTGTTACTTCTTGCATTTCGCTTGTACAATCACCTAATAATGTAAAATATAAGTTTTTTGATTTGTTTGCTAAATAGTATACTTCCATTTTGTTTATTATTTCTTTGATGTCTTCTTTGTCCTTTAAAACACTTGGTATTATACACATTGTTGCACATTCTTCTGGTATTTCATGTATTTCCATTTTTGGAATTAATTTTGATTGTACTTTTTTGTTTAATATATATTGACTTATTTGTGTTACAAAATTTTGTATTGGTATGAATAATAGTAATGCAAGATAACCCATTTTTAATGATAAAAATAGTGTTATTAATATAGTTGCCATGTATATTGCCCCAATATATATTTTTGATCTTTCTTTTTCTGTTTTTATCCTTACTTTCTTTCGTTCTAATATTGTTAGTAATTCATTTATTCCTTCATCTATTAAGTAATATCCTACATGAGATTTTTTTTGTCTTAATATGTTTTTATTTTCGTTATTTTGAGATAATATTTCTTCTTTGGTGTTATATGATGTTTCTTCATTCAAATCATCTATTTTATCGTTTTTTGTTGAATTTTGAGCAAGCTTTAATACTTGTTCTGCTATAAATATTTCTGATACTTTAGTTTTTTTAGATAGTTCTAGTATTTTTTGTCTGTAGTAGTCTTTTGTTGTATGATCCATCTCTTCGTAGATATTCAATGGGTCTTGATTAAGTATTCCTTCTACTACATTTATCTTATTGAATATTGTTGTTACATCCATTCTTTCTATTATTTTTAAGCTTGTTATACTATTTTTTATTGATAGATTTTTTACTGCTATATCAAAATGTTCTCTGTTTATTGCATCAGTCACGCTTAGTCCCATTTTTCTTACTTGCTCTTCAAATATTTGTAAGTATGGAATTGATATTTTTCCATACTTTTTTAACTTGTATGACATATATTCAATAAATGGATATGTGCCTTCTACTTTTAATTTTATTTCCTTACTTGGCTTATTTTCTATTAGTCTTTCTACTATATTATCTACTTTATATTTTTGCATCTGTGATATAAAGACTTTTTCACTTATACGTCTAACTTTTTCAATTATACATATTTGTAAAAATATTCCTATATTATATATTTCTTCCATTTCTAGTTCTTTTTGTGTTTGGTAACTTTCTAAATACTCTATTAAGTCTTCTTGATTTATCTTTCCGTCTGTATTTGATATTATTTCATTTGCTAACATGTATATTCTTGCAAATCCTTCATTTCGTAGTCCTGGAAGCTTCATGTATTTATTTAATGTTAGATTCTTTGATATTATCTTATATGCTCTTTCAATTATATAATAGTTATCTAATATCCATTCTCCTGCTGAGTGTATTCGTATTCCTATTTTTATGTGCTTGTTTAATAAAGTATATACTAATGATATATACTCACAGTTTTCTTTTAACCTTGGAATTGGATATGTGTTTTTTTCTGGTGAACTTGTTATTACATTGTCTGACGCAAGTTTTGCCAAATATTCTTTTAATTCATTTTTATTAAGTACATTTTCCTTTATGTTTAATATTCTTGACATAAAAATCCCACTTTCTTATATTTCTCTTTCTATTTTTGCCAGTTTTTTGACTTGTTTTTCACATATTTTCTCCAAAGTGTGGAAATTTATTCAAAAATAAAGATACGTTTTACTGAAATTACCGTTTTTCAGCTTTACGTATCTTTTTATTTACATATTATTATTTTGATTATTTATAGTTTTGTTTGTTGTGTTTTCGTTTTGATTATAGTTGTTTTGCATTGGATTGTATATATTGGGGTTATAGTTATTTGGTTGCGTATTAAATGACACTCCAAATATTGAATATGATTTTATATATGGTAACATTGTTCCAAAAACATTGATATAAGACCTATTCCAGCAAGTAGCCTAGTATGTTTTAGTTTATCAATTATTGTATTTACTATATTATTATCCATTATCGTATTATTCTTTTTAATCTCATTCCTTTCTCAAAGGCATAAAATTCTTATATTTTAAGTATTATTTAAACTTTACTTATTGTTTATGTTTATTTTTATCTTACTATTTTTTTTAATTGTATCTATTATATTGTTTTCTATATTTTGTTCACTTATTTTCTCATTATTACATCCTCTTATTTTTGAGTTCGATAATCCATTTTCTCTTTTTATAAAATTGTCTATTGTTTTTAAGTTATACATTGTAGATTTTGTTTCTATTTCATGATGATGTCTTGCGTCATTATTACGGTATCTACTATACATTATAAAATAGTATATTATTCCCCAAAATAGAAATAGCCAACTAATCTTTTCTATGTCAATTAGTGTCATTACTATTAATCCTAAAATTTCTACTAAAATCGACATTATTATCAGTTTTGGCATATGTATTGGTACGCTTCCCATTGTTTCTTTTGTTCTTGCATTTACTGCTACATAATGTAATATTGATTTATCTCCCTTTTTTTGTTGGTAACTATATATCCATACAGGTAAGTATGCTGCTTTCCACTGCTTTCCTCTTAGTGCAAGTTTTTCACTTTCCCAGCACACACCCCTATCATAATTTTTCAAAGTCTTATTTGCTGTAAATCTCGATACATCTTTTATCTGTTCATCTACTAGTGGTCGTAGCTGTTCTATATTAGTATCACGTTTTTCTGAAGTATATCCTTTTAAATAGTTTGCATTCCATCTTACGCTATTTTCTATATCAAATGGCATTATAGAATTTATAATGTTATTTGTTTTGTCTTTTGTTTTTTGGTTTAGTTTATCTAAACTTGATTCTATGGTCAATCCTTCAATTGTTATATCAAAGTCTCTTGCAACTTGATAAAGGTCAGCATCATAGCGTGTTTCTCTATGATCTCTGCTACCTATTGTGTATGTCCTTATTAAATGTTCTCCTTTTCCTATATAATTTGAATGTGCATTAGCATCAACTACCATATATGGAAAATAAACTCCCATAATGTTACTTGTCGTAAATTCTTGTCGAAATTTAGGATGTGCAAAAAATTTTCTTTTTCCAACAAAATCTCCTATTAATTTTTGTGCTTCTTCTCTTGTTAATTTAAATGGTAATACTATATCAGGTATACTTCCATTTGGTATCTGCTGATTTATTGATAATGTATTTCTACACCAATGACATCTTGCTTGTGTTACTTCATTTGTATCTATTACAACTTCTGCTCCACAGCTTTCACATTTTAGTGTTACTACATTTTGTATGTCATTGTTAATATCCTGTGTTCCTGAGCCTATTATCTCTCCTTGAAGTTTAGTTAAGTCTGTAACCATTCCTTGTAACTGTTGTTCGTTGAATTCATACCTACAATAATTACATCTAAGTTGTCCTGTTCTTGCATTTAGAGCTATATCTGTAGCACCACATTTTGGACATTTATTTTGTCCATCTTTTACACCTACATCTGTTTGAATTACTACTGGTTCATTCTTCGCTTCTGCATCTTTCTGGATTATTGTTGGTCCTAGTCCATTAGTTTCTTGCATAATTTTATCCTTTCACATAACATAAATCGTTGTTATTTATATTGCTAACAACGATTTGTATGTTTTAGTTGTTTACTTTAATTATATTCCTAAAAGTTTTGCTTTTGCTTTTTCGAATTCTTCTTGTGAAATTACTCCTTGGTCTGCTAATTTTTTAAGTTTTGCTAAATTTTCATATGGGTCTACTGGTGTTTCGACTGTTTGGGCATTTTGTATTTGGCTTGATTGTTGGTTTTCAGTTTGTGTTATTTCCTGAATTGGTTGTTGATTTTGGACTTGTTGTTCTTCTTGAGTTGGCTGTGGGTTACTAAATTGTTGTTCTGGGGCTGGTTGTTGGTTGTTAAATTGTAGACTTGGATTTGTGTATGTTTGAGCTGGTTGTTGCATTCCTCCCATCATTCCACCTGCTGCATTCATACCCATTCCCATAAATGCCATTCCTGATCCTCCGCCATTTTCACCCATCTGCTGTATTCCACGAGCAACTGATTGTTGCATAAATGAGTTTCCACGTGCACCTGATAAAGCATCTGCTTTCTTTACATCACTTAATAATGCACGTGTATCTTCATCATACTCTATTGCTTGAATTGCTACACTAACAATTTCAAGTCCACGGTCTGTTTTCCATCTATATCCACTTTCTACTACTTGTGATAGGCTTTGGGCAAATCCTACTTGGTCTCCTTGAATTTTAGTAATTCTATTTCCTTTTGTTGGATCATTTGTATAATTTGAAAATGCTCCTGATAAGCTACTTACTACTTCATTGAATAATTGTGCTCCTGCGTCATTATCCATATCTGCAAAATCAAATACTCTTGCATCTGCTTGTAAATATGTTGCTGGTACAAAATTTTTTACAAATAATATTGGATCTACTATCTTTAGTGAATATGTTCCTCTTGTTACGGCACCAACTTGTGCATTTAAATATGCATCATCCCAATATATCTCTGATTGTGTTCCAAATTTATTATTTGGTATTTCTTTCAAATTTACATAAAGTGTTAGTTGTTGTGAGCCTGGTTGTCCTCCAAATTTAAATCTCTCCCAAGATTGTGAAAATGTTGATGCTATTATCCCATTTCCCGCAAACATTGATTTTGAGTTTGGATCATCTGATGTGTATATAAATCCTCCTGGTTCTGTGATAAGTCCTGTTATTGCTCCATCTTGCATTGTAATTAATGCTGTTCCTTCTGGTACTATAATTTTGCTTCCATTTGTAATAATATTTTCTGAACCTTTTGTATTTTCTCCTCTATTTGCATTTGTCCCTTGTGGTACTGCTGGAAAGATTGCTGCTGTTGCTGAAATATTTGGCATTGGCATATAAAAGTCTTTCCATTGGTCTGCAAAAGCTCCACCTAATGCTCCTGCAAATGCTTTAATAAATCCCATAACTATCCTCCTTAGTTTAATTATAAATATCAATTTTTATTATCTTTTATACTATATCATTACTAATTAAAATTGTAAATATTTTTTTGGTATTTTTTGTATTATTGTATATATCGATAAATAGCTTAATTCAAAAATGAACTCATTCTAACAATTGAGTTCATTTTTTATATTATTTTTATTAAAGTAACAATTTAACTATTCATTTTGAGTAATTTGTTTTTAGAAACTTCTTGAGCTTCCGCCTCCGCCTGAAGAACCTCCACCTCCAGAGAAACCTCCTCCTGAAAATCCTCCACCACTGCTGTGTGAAGAACGCCCTCCACCATAGAAGCCTCCATATCCACTGTCAATTCTTCCACATAGTCCTACTACGAACCAAAATATATTAAATATTGTAAATACTAATGTTCCTATTAGTTTTCCTGTTATCTCTGTTCTTCCCATTATACTACTGGTTATATAATAGGATATTGCAAGAACACTCATATATGTTATAAAGCATAATAACTTCTTTTTCTTTTTTAATTTTCTATCTATAAGACCTACAATAATAGAAATTGGTGGCATAAATAGGCCAAAAAAGGGAATATACATGTCGTCAGTTTCACTTGTTTTTTTTATTGCATTTTCTGATCCAACATTTATATTATATTCTTTTTCAACTTCTTGTAATATTGCACTAAATCCGTTCTTAATTCCATCATTCCAATTATTTTGTTTTAAATATGGTATTATGTATTCATCCTGAATTCTCCCTGTTTTTCCATCTGTTAGTGTACCTTCTAGTCCATAGCCTACTTCTACTCTAAATTGCCTTTCTTCTAATGCTAATAGTAAAAGTACACCATTATTTTTGTTTTTGTCTCCTATTCCAAATTCTCTAAAAAGTTGTGTTGCGTATTCTTCTAGTGCTCTTCCTTCTAAGTTTGGTACAGTTACTACTACTATTTGTGCCCCTGTCTGATTGTTTAAACTTACATTGGTGTTTATTATATAATTCTTTGTTTCTTCACTTAATAAATTTGCATAGTCATTCACATAAAATTGGCTTGTTGGTTTTACAATTGCCAAAGATTTTATGTTAAATGTACCTATAATTATTATAATAATTATAAATATCTTCAATAAAAATTTTAATTTTTTATTCGAAGCTAACATTTGGCACCTCCAAATTTGCTGGGTTTGCCTCAAAATATTGTTTTTCTTCAAAGTTAAACATTCCTGCTATTATACTTTTAGGAAACTTTTTTATTGATGTATTAAATTTTTGTACTGCATCATTATAGTCTTTTCTTGCAACTGCAATACGGTTTTCTGTTCCTGCTAATTCATCTGATAGTTGTGTATAGTTTGCTGATGCTTTTAGGTCTGGGTAATTTTCTACTACTACCATTAATGACCTTAGTGAACTTGCTAATTCATTATTGGCACTTGCTTTTTCTGATACAGTGTTTGCTTGTGTCATTCTTTCTCTTGCTGATGTTACTTTTTCAATTGCCTCTGTTTCATGTGATGCATATCCTTTTACTGTACTTACTAAGTTTGGTATTAGATCTGCTCTTCTTTGTAACATTACATCTAAATTTGACAAAGCACTTTGTACCTTTTCTTCTTCTGTTACTATTCCATTATAGCTACCTCCTATAGCAATCCCAAGTAATGCAATTACTGCTATAACACATATTATAATTATAGTTGATTTTTTCATATTTTCTCCTTTTCTTATATTCCTTAAGTTTTAGATAATTTTTTTATTATCTAATTTTTTGAAATATATTTTTAATTATTTGCATTTATAAAATACCATTTTTTAGTTAATTTGTCAATATTTATGTTGTTTTTTACATCTTAACTAACTTTACTTTTATTAATTTTTGACTACCTTTTATTTTTTTAATTTATAAATTAAAAACTGTAATAAATTTTATATTTTACAATATAATTTACAAATTAAGAATAATTATATTTAGTATTCTATAGTGTTAAGAAAGGATTTATTAAATATATGAAACGTATTTCTTTTATTTGCTGTTTTGTTGTTTTTTCAATTTTTTTGTCTTATGTTAGTACTCCTAAATTTAAAGTTGTTGAAACTATGTCTGTTCCTGTATCTAATAAGGTAGTGGTTATTGATGCAGGACATGGTACTCCTGATGAGGGTGCACAAAATAGTGATGGTTTAACTGAGGCTAAAATTAATTTAAATATTGCTTTAAAACTTCAAAATTTATTGGAAAGTAGTGGAGCAACAGTTATACTTACGCGCTCTAGTGACAGTGCTATTTACGATGCTAGTGCTGATAGTATTGCTGAAAAAAAAGTTTCTGATATTAAAAATAGAGTCAAAATTGGTAATTCTTCATCTGCTGATATTTTTGTCTCTATTCATTTAAATAAAATTCCCCAAGAACAATATTGGGGATGGCAAACTTTTTTTAGAGAAGGTGATGAGAATTCTAAAAAGTTAGCTATTGATATTCAGGATAATCTAAATAAAGTTATTTCCAACGATAATGAACGTGTTCCATTAAAAATCGACAATATTTATATTATGAAAAACGTAGAAATTCCTATTGCTCTTGTTGAATGTGGTTTTTTGTCGAATAAGAATGAAGCAAATAAACTTGTTCAAGATGATTATCAAGACAAACTTGCTTGGGGGATTTTTAATGGAATTATGGATTATTTCAATAACTAATTTTTATACAATTATTCTGTAACTTGGGTGATTTATTTTTAAATTAATAAAATCATTGAATATACATATGTAGATTCAATGATTTTTTATTATTCTATATTTTCTTTTTTAGACATATTTTCTTCTACTCTTTGATTGCTTTTTATATAATCTTCTAAAACTGTTTTTATTAGTACTGCTATCGGTACTCCTAGGAACATTCCTATTACCCCAAAATATGCACCTCCAACTGTTACTGCAAATATTACGAGTAGTGGGCTTATGTCTAGTTTGTTACTAGTTATCCTTGGATTTATTATGTTTGCATCAATTTGTTGTAATACGGTTGTTACTATTACCATTATTATTGCTTGTTCCCATCCACCTGTTAGTATCGTAATTAAAGCTGCTGCTACTACTGCTATTATTGCTCCAAAATATGGGATTAAATTAAATACACCTATCATTACTCCTAGTGCTATTCCATATTTTACTTTCATTATTGATAAAGCCACTGACATTATTACTGCTACTACAAATGCATCCAACAATTGGCTTGATATAAATTTAAAAAATATAAGATTTCCACTATTAAAATATTTTTGTACGTAATCATATTTTCTTTTTGATAATAGTGCTTTTGCAAGTCTATTTAAAAACCCAACTATTGCTTCTCTTTCTGCTAATATATATATTGAACAAATTATTGATATAAATCCATTTATAATAAATTTTACTATTCCCATTACTGAACTTATATAACTTATTATTTTTTCCATTGTAAACATTTCTTGGAAATCAATTTTCGTGATAAATTCTACTATTGGTTTTAATATATTGTCTTTTATAAATGGTGTTAATGTTTCATCTCCTATTTCTAGGTTTTTTATTCCATTATAGTAATTTTGTGCATTGTTTACTAAATCTATTATACTATTAAACATTGCTGGTATTATAAATTTTAATATTAAATATACTATCATTGCTGTAATTATATATACGATAAGTAAACTTATGCCTCTTGCATGTTTGCTTTTCGTTTTTGTTTTTATGAGATTTTCTACTTTTTTACAGGGTGTATATAGTATGTATGCAAATAGAATTGCAAGTAAAAATGGTGCTAGTATTCCTAATAATTTTCCTAACCACATTCCTATGCCTGTGAAATTGTCTAAAAATTTATAAACTATTATTAAAACTATACCTATTGATACATAATAAAACCATCTTTTGGTTCCCATTATTTTTTCTTTCATACTATCTTTCCTTTCTTTTTCACTTTATAGTTTAAATTATTTCCGTTTTATTTTAATTTATTTTTTTTATAAATTGTTATCTTCGTAGTATTTCGTGTATTATATATTTATATCTAATTCAACAGGACAATGATCTGATCCCATAATTTCTCTATGTATTTTTACGTTTTTTATTTTGCTTTTAATTCTGTCTGATACTATAAAATAGTCAATTCTCCATCCTGCATTGTTTTCTCTTGCATGAAACATGTATGACCACCAAGTATATTCTCCTGTTTTTTCTGGATATAGATGTCTGAATGTGTCGATAAATCCTGCATCCAATAACTCTGTCATTTTTCCTCTTTCTTCATCTGTAAATCCAGCATTATGGTGATTACTTGATGGATTTTTCAAGTCTATTTCTTTGTGTGCAACATTTAAATCTCCACAATAAATTATGGGCTTTATTTTGTCTAATTCTGTAAGATATTGTCTAATTTCATCTTCCCATTCCATACGGTATGTTAGTCTTTCCAGTTCTCTTTTGGAGTTTGGTATATAGCAATTTACTAAATAAAATTTATCATATTCACAAGTTATTAGTCTTCCTTCATTATTTTCTGTTAATAGTAATCTATCTTTTGACATTTTTTGTTGAAGTATTTTTTCTTGTTCTTCTGTAATTCCATATATCACTGATAATGGTTTTTCCTTTGTAAATACTGCTGTTCCTGAATATCCTTTCTTTTCAGCACTGTTCCAATATTGGCATCCTTTAATTTTCTTTATCTCTTCATCTATTTGCTCTTCTTGCATTTTTGTTTCTTGTATACTAAAGATATCAGCTTTTGTATCTTCATAAAAATCAAGAAATCCCTTTTTTATTGCTGCTCTTAGTCCATTTACATTCCACGAAATTAATTTCATTTCTCTCATATAATCAATTATATAGAAATATTAATCTATTTAATTAATTCCTTTCTTCTTAATTTTAAAATATATTTGTCGACATTTTTCTTTTATAGAACAAATCGGACCTATTATATAAAATTAGAGAACCTTTATTGATTCTCTAATTTTTTATATTAATTTCCAAAATATACGTTTCCTCCAATAGTTACACCACTTGCCTTTTGTGACGCTGTTGATGCTCTATATGATCTAAATGATGTATATGGATGGTTTGTTTTTCCTCCCATTGCATCTGCTACAGCCTGTTTTACATATTCTGGTACGTTTCCTCCTAGGTATTTTACCCAATGTCTGTCTATTGAATAACAATATTGTCCTGGTGCCGTTAATTGCGCATATATTGTTGATCCATTTCTTGACCATCTTGAACTATTTATTCTATTTACAGCTGATGATGCAACTGCTAGTGAACTTTCGTAGCTTGATCCACCTTCTTGTCTAACTATCGCCCATATTGTTTCTAGTTCTGAACCTGTGCTAATTCCACTTCTTGATGAAATAGCTCTTGTTCTAACTTCTACAATTTTTGCTACTGGTTCTTTTATTATATTTTCTGATATTACTTCTCTTTCAATTTCTTCGCCATTTTGGTACTTAACTTTGTATGTTATCTCTTTTATTCCATTTGATCCTACTTGAACAATTCTTTCTTGTGTTTGACTTCCTGAATTCGATACGTCCTTTGTTATTGTTTCATATGGAATATCTTCTTGCACTGTTACTATTTTTTCTACTATTGATTTATAGCTTTCTAATATTTCTTCTTCTGAGAAATATGAGGCTATTCCTTTTACTTTTTTCTCGCCTTTTTGTATTATAATAGTTTTATTGTCTGATAATTCTTCGTTTAAGTTTGGTGTAACATTTTCTTCATCTAAAACTACTATATTGTTTTCTTTTAATATTTCTTCTACTGTTGATTTTGATGTCATTATGTTCATTTCATAGCCACTTGATAAAACTATTTTTACATTTTTCAATTGACCATTTGATGCCATAACTCCCATCATACTTGCTATTAAAAAGAATATTAAAGAAATGATTAATATTTTCTTTAATGAAAGTATTGTGTTCTCTGGTTTATCTTGTACACTTATGTGTTTTCTCATAAAACCTCCTTTAAGATTACAACAGATTTATTATACCATTTTTTTTCATAAATGTCAAATTGCCCTATTTTTATATTATGTTAACTGCATTGTTTTTGTTCATTGCCTTGAATTTTTAAGGTTTTACTTGGTTGCTTTACCTAAAATTGTTTCACATATATTTTTACACGAATTTTTCTTAGCCATTAATTTTGCTCGTATTTTCATATGTTTTAGTTTTTCCTCATTTTCTAATAATTTTTTTACAATTTCCTCTGGATCTTGTTTTTTCCTAATCCATACTGCTATTCCAGCGTCTTCTAAAAATTCTGCATTTTCTTCTTCTTGTCCAGGTATTGGACTTATTGCTATTATTGGAAGTCCTGATGCTAAACTTTCGGTTATTGTAAGTCCTCCTGGTTTTGTTACTACTAAATCTGATATACTCATTAGTTCTGGAACTTTATTAGTGTAACCTAATACTTTTACATCTTTTCCAACATGTTCCTGTTTTACGATGGCGTTGAAATTTTCTTGCATTTTTTTATTTTTCCCTGAAATGACTACTATTTGATATTTATTTGATATATTTTTTATAAATGATTTTAGTATATTTATTGTTTTATCTTTTCCTAATCCAAATTCTCCACCGCCAAAAAATAAAATTGTTTTTTTGTCTATATCTAATTTAAATGCTTTTTTTATTTCGCTTTTGTCATAATGTTGTAAAAATCTATTTGATAATGGAATTCCTGTTGCTCTTACTTTTTCACCAGGGATGTCCTTTTTTGAGATTTCTTTTTTCATCCCTTCATGAGATACAAAGATATAGTCTATATATTTATGTCCTACTAACCATTGGTTATGTGGTGCAAAATCTGTCATTATTGTAGCTAATACACATTGTGTTACTTTATATTTTTTTAGTTCAGCTGTCATCTGTGTACTAAATGGGTGTGTTGATATAACTATGTCTGGCTCATATTCTTTAAATAGCTTTATAAGTTTTACTGACATAATTTTATTGGATACTTTGCTTATATGTGCAACTGGTCCTTTATTTGATAACTTGTATATTTCGCCCCATGCCCATGGCATATTTTTTGCCATTAGTTTATAGGAGTCTGTTGTTATTTTTTCTATTCCTGTATTTATGTATTTCATACAATCTATCATTTCTATTTTATAATTCTTGTAATTTTGTTCTATATATTGTTTTATTGATTTAGCTGCTGACAAATGTCCTCCACCATAGGATGCATAAAAAATTAATATTTTTTTCATTTTATATAGCCCCTCCTACAAATAAGTCATTTCTTGTCAATCCTTTTTATTATAAATTTATTGTTTTTTTAATTTATTATTAATTCTTATTTATGACTTTTTAAAGTTCTACTCTTCCTTCAAATGCTTTTCCTAAAGTAAATTCATCTGTATATTCCAAGTCTCCTCCTACTGGTATTCCATGTGCTAGCCTTGTTGCTTTTATTCCCATTGGCTTTATTAACTTTGATATATACATTGCTGTTGCTTCTCCCTCTACTTTCGGATTTGTTGCAAGTATTACTTCTTTTACTGTTCCTTCCATTAGTCTTGATAGTAATTCTTTTATTTTTATATCTTCTGGTCCTATTCCGTCCATTGGTGATATTGTTCCATGTAGTACATGGTATAGGCCTTTATATTCGTGTATTTTTTCAATTGCTACTACATCTTTTACATCTTCTACAACACATATTTTACTCTGATCTCTAGTAGCATTTTTACATATTTCGCATGGGTCTGTGTCTGATATATTATAACATTTTGAACAGAATTTTAAGTTTTTCTTTGCTTCTTGTATACTTTTTATAAATTCATTTGTTTCTTCTTCGCTTGAATTTAATATATGAAATGCAAGTCTTATCGCTGTTTTATTTCCTATGCTTGGAAGTTTTTCAAAATTTTCTATTAGCTTTTCTATTGATGGTGAATAGTATGACATTCTTGCTCCTTATTATATAGTCTTTTTAATAAAACTATTTTTATTGTAATCCTTTTATATTATGAATTGTATAGTTATAATGTTTATAGTCCTGGTATATTATATTTTCCAAATTCTTGTGATGTTGCTGTATCTACCTTTTTCAATGCATCATTTACACAAGTTAAAATGATGTCTTGTAGCATTTCTACGTCCTCTGGATCTACTATTTCTTTTTTTATTTTTATTTCTTGTACTTCTTTTGCTCCATTTACTCTTACATATACTGCTCCACCTCCTGCTGTACTTTCAAATATTTGGCTTGCTAAATTAGCTTGTGACTTTTCCATATCCTCTTGCATTTTTCTTGCTTGTTTCATTAATTGATTCATGTTCATTCCACCGAACCCTCCTGGAAATCCTCCTCTTGACATTTCCTGTTCCTCCTTTTCATATTTTTTTATTTTTATTCTTTAATTTCTTGTTATTATCTAAAATATTAATTATTTAATCAATTATATTTATATTTATTCCTATTCCTAATGAATTATTATTTTCTGATGATTGTACTTGTTCTATGTCAGTGATTGTTTTATGCTCTCCTTCAATTAGCTTTATTCTCATGTCTTTTTTACATTCTATTGATACTAATCTTCTTAGTTCATTCATATTTTCACTTTTTTCTATTATGCTCTTTTTAAAACTATTGATTCCACCTTGAAATTCTATTCCCACTGTCATATCGTCTATTATTATTGCATTTGTTCCTACTAAGTTTGAACATAGTATTTGATTTCTGTCTTGTCTTAGTGTTTCAATTACTTTATTCCAAAACACTGCTTTTGGTGGTGTTTGATTTTTTTCACTATTTTTTTTATCATTTTCTCCTATTTTTTGGTTGTTTTCTTGTATTATTTCTTCGTTATTTTTCAGTGTTTTTATTTTTTGGTTATTTTCTTTTTCATCACTAATTTTTTTATTTTCTATTATATTTTTTGTTTGATTTTTTTTATTTTGTTCTATTATTGTATACGTTTCTTCTGTACATAATTTCAATATTCCTACTTGAAATACTATGTTCTTTTGTGACGACCATTTTATGTCATTTTCCAATTTAGATAAATCATATATTATGTTTAGCAATCTTTGTTTTTCAACATTATTTATTATATCTTGCATTATTCTTATGTCTTCTTCATTATAGATGTTTGATATTGAATTTGTTGTCTTTAACAACAATATGTCTTTTATATATTTAACAGTTTCCCATAATAAATTATTTATATCTTTTCCTTCTTTTATGGCCTGTTCAGTAATTTCTAGTGCTGTTTCTGTGTTATAATTTATTATTGTTTCAACTATTTTTGATATATATTTTTTTTCTGGTATTCCTACTAAGTCTTTTATTTTGTCCTCTGTTATTTGATTTTCTCCATCTTCTGCGCATCTTTCTAATATTGATAATGCATCTCTCATTCCACCCTCTGCAAGTTCTGCAATTAAGTCTAATGCTTTTGATGCATATTTTATTTTGCATTCCTCACAAATTTTTTCTAAGTTTTCTATTATTTTATTTTCTGATATTTTCTTGAAGTCAAATCTTTGACACCTTGAAAGTATTGTCGCTGGTAACTTTTGTGGTTCTGTTGTCGCTAATATAAATTTAACATGTTTTGGTGGTTCTTCTAGTGTTTTTAAAAGTGCGTTAAATGCTCCTGTTGATAACATATGTACCTCATCTATGATATATACCCTATATTTTGCTATTGTTGGTAAAAAGTTTACTTCGTCTCTTATTGCCCTTATATCATCTACACCATTATTTGAGGCTGCATCCATTTCAACTATATCTGTTAATGACCCATCTAATGCTGATTCACATATACTACATTCATTACATGGTTCTCCGTCTTTTACATTTAAACAATTTATTGCTCTAGCTAACACTTTTGCTGATGATGTTTTCCCACATCCTCTACTTCCTGTGAATAAATATGCATGTCCAACTCTATCTGATATTACCTGGTTTTTTAATGTTGTTGTTATGTGTTCTTGTCCCAGTATTTCTTTAAATGATATTGGTCTAAATCTTCTATATAATGCTGTATATTCCATTTTCATTGTCCTTTCTTTTTCTTAAGAAATTAAAATGAATTTATTTCTCTAAATGTTAAATGTGGGTATGTTTTATATTCCTTTAGTTTAGGATATCTCCACATAAAAGGTTCTACTTATTGCTGCTTCCTTCCGGACCTGACAAGGTTCATAGTCTTCTATTGAAAATACCCTAAACTAAAGAAATATTCTCATACCCACGCCTATTATATACTATTTTTTTTGGTTTATCAAGTATTTTTATTACATTCTTTTAATTTATAAATTTCTTCTTCATATGACATTTTTTATTGTTTTTGTATATTTGAATTTGCTACATTCGTTTAAATACAATGTTTTCAAAGTTTTCTATTGTTTTCGTTGTTACTCCCTCTTTTTTTATATCCCCTGTTGGTAGCTCTAGTGTTATTCTTCCTTTATATTTTATTTTATCTGTTTGTATTATTATATCAAAACTTAATATTATTTTAGTGTCTTCGAGATTAACGTTTGATTTTTCTAGTAATCTTCCATCATACATCATTTCTTCGTCTTCGTTTGAATAATATTCTGATATATTTTGATTTAATACTCTAAAAAGTATTGTACCCCCTTGGTTTGCTATGCTAAGTGTTTTTTCATTACTTTCACTTGCTCCCTTATATGTTAGTGCTCCTTCTACTTTAAAGTTATCTTCATATATAAATCTTTTTCCTTCTGTACTATTTGGCATATATATTTTTATGTTTTCGCTATTTTTGCTTTTTATTTCAAAGTTTTCTAGTGTTATTTGTTCTATATATGATATTAAGTCACTTTCTGGATTCTTTTGTAATTCTATGTATATATCATTATATTGATTTATGTCTATATTCCATTTATAGTTTTCAGGATTTTCTGATTTTGTCGTTGCTTCTGCACTACTTATTGTTTGTATCTTCTTTAGCGTAAATGGCATATTGGTTTCACCTTCTGTTTTGTATTTTAACATTATTGATAATGATAAACCAAATGATAATACTATTATTGCTAATACTATCCCTTTATTTATTTTATTTTTTATTATTTTATTCATTATTTTTTCCCTTCTTTTGAATACTTTTATGTGCTCTTGGTTATTTATGTATTTTCTATATTTATTTTTATTTTGGCGGAGAAAGTGGGATTTGAACCCACGTGCAAGTTTTCACTCACAATCTGTTTTCGAGACAGTTCCGTTATGACCACTTCGGTATTTCTCCTTATATAATAGACGAGTCAAGTTTGTTTTTAGCTTTCTTGTTTTTTCTAATCATTTTAAAAAATTCTTTTAGTATTTCTTCACATTCAGTTTGGCATACATTATATTCTACTTCTACATGATGATTAAATTTATAGTCTTTAAATAAATTAAATACTGAACCACAACTTCCTGTTTTTTCATCCATTGCTCCTATATATACTTTTTTTATTCTTGATTGTATAATCGCTCCTGCACACATACTGCATGGTTCCAGTGTTACATACATTTCACAGTCTAGTAGTCTCCATGATTGTAGTTTTTTGCTTGCTTTTTGTATTGCTATTATTTCAGCATGTTTTGTTGCGTCTTTTTTTCCTTCTTTTTGATTGTATGCTCTTGCAATTATTTTATCATCTTTTACTATTATAGCTCCAACTGGTACTTCTAGTTTATTATATGCTTTATTTGCTTGATTTATCGCTCTTTTCATAAATACTTCTTTTTTGTTCATTTTTCTTTCCTTTAATTTTTATTGACTTATATATATTAACATATTTTTGCTTTATTTGCAATAATTTAAATTTATATAAAAACAGAATAGCTTCAGCTTTTGAAACTATTCTGTTTTATATTTTCTTAAAGATTTATTTTCTTAACTTATCTTTTGTTAATTTTAGTATTTTCTTTTTTTATAACGAATTCAAATGGAATTAATTTTAATGCTTTATGAAATTAGTGTTTTATTATCTAAGTCTTCTTTGTTTTTTAAGAAATCTTCAATTATATATGATGCTTGTGCAAGATCGTTGTTATTTCTTATTAAATTGCTTAAAATTTCTTCAGCCTCTTTTCTGGTTTTTACAATATTATGCATTACTAATTCGTTATCTTTTGAGTTTTCATTTTCTGGATCCTTTGAAATTTGTATTCCAAAGTTTTCATCCTCCAATATGTAATAAACAATTCTTTCCTCTCTTTCGCTATCATCCTGTATTATTATTTGTGCGAATTTCTTTTGCATTTGTATTTACTCCTTTCTGTGCTTTTTTCATTTATTAGCACCTATTTATAATACACTATTATCATTAATAAGTCAATATGTTTTTCCAATTTTTTCAATTTTTTTTTACATTTTTTTACATTCGGTCATATTGCCCATTTTATAACTTTCTTGTATATTATTTGAGATTATTATTATGAATAGTTTTGGAGATAATCGTCTTCTATAATAGATGTCAAAATATTTTTTTATTACTTCTTCATTTGTATTTTCATACATTATGTTTATCAGTTTACTAATACACCATAATACATTTTCAGATCTTGTTCCATATTTTTGTGCTATTGATGGATATATATACTGATTAAAATTCTTAATGCTTTTCTTATCTTTAGTTACTAAATATATTGCTTCTACTAAATATATGAATGCCATAGAGTTAATACTAAAGTTAAAGTATCTAAGTTCTTTAACTATTATATTATACAATTCTAGATCTGTCATACATAACTTATTCTCCTTCCCACTATTTCCTATTTTTTCTCATTAGTTCCTATTGGGTTGATTAACATAATAAGTTGTATTATTATTAGTTCGAGTTTATTTTGTACTCGATTATCAACTATTGGCTTTTTATTTTGCCTTTAGTTTGGTAATAGGAATGATGGATAAGAGGCTTTCGATCGGTCAAATGGTAGTGCATAATTTGAAGACAACGTTATGAATGAGAGGAGCTATTTTTTATGAAAATTACTCGGAAAATCTTTTCGGCTCTTTTGGCCCTGTGCATGGTCATGTTGCCTTGTGCAACTGCTTTCGCGGCTGATGCTGCGTCTGTGCCTGTGGCAGAAGAAGCCAATGTTACCCCGCGTCAGAGCATCGGCCGGCTGTTGGCTGGCAGGTCCAATGACTTCTATGGAGATGGATATATTGAGGTCTATTTGGACTCTGGGAACTCCTGGGCTGATATTCAGGCTGGAACAGGACCCTCGAGCTGCACTGGTATGGTCACCATCTCCGTTAAATTTCCTGATGGACAGTGGCACAAACTCGGCTCAGTTATGGCCAATGCTGACCACACTGATTACGTCGAGTTTTCGTACCTTCCTAAGGGAACCTACACATTTTTATTTGAAAACACAACCAACGACTGGATTCAGGTTTATGCCAATATCTATGACTGATTGATTCCAGCCTCTTATCCAATCATTCCACAGGAGCTTGCAGTGAAAACTGCGGGCTCTTTTTATTAAACATTTAAGTCTTTATCTTCTACATAATTTAATTTTATATTAAATTCCTTCCTTTTATTTTCATTATTTTCTCCATTGGTATAGAAAATTGGACTATAAAGTTCACTATCTAATTCAATTTTTAATGAATTAATGCTTAAACTATATATTTTTTTGTCCTTTATCTTCTGTGTTTTTAATAAATTTATCTTAAGTGCATTTGACATTTTATTTTTAAAATTATTTTGTATTTCATTTGGAAATAGATTATACATATAGCTTCCATTTTTATATCTTTCTTTATCTATGATCTTTTGAGCTTTTTCTGTATTATCATTCCCATATATAATTTGAAAATCAGATTTTAAATTCATAATAGTTATCTTTTCTGTTACAGGTTGTCCAACATCATTATATAAAACTTCTTTTATTTTATATTTTTGATCTTTATACCATATCTCTTCCTTGTTTTTAATGTAATCATTATTATATGTTTTCATTTCACAATAATAATTATCTAAATTTTCATATCTTGATACTTCTTTGCCTATTTTTGTTAATACATTAAATTTATAAATAGAACATCCTATGTATATTACTGAAATACAAATTAGTGTAATTAGAATTATTTTCCTAGCTTTCCTTACCCTTGCAATTTTTCTTTCTTCATTAGTTTTATCTTGTTCTAACTTTAGGTCTTCCCTTAAGTTTATTTTTAAGTCTGTTAAGTTAGTTTTTAAATTTTTATTTAAATCTTCCCTCAAATTAGTATGTAAGTCTCTTTTCAAGTCTTCTTTTATGTCTGCTCTTAAGTCAGTTCTTAAATCTTTCTTTATATCTTCTTTTAGGTTTATCTTTAGTTCATTACTTAAGACATCATCTTTGTTATTTCTTGTATTCTCATTATTATCTTTTGTGTTTTCATCTTTTGTTTGTTCTTCGTTCAATAATTCCTCTACTGCAATTTCAAGTACTTCACATACTTTTTTCAAATTCTTACTACTTGGTAAAGCTTTTCCATTTTCCCATCTACTAATTGTTTCTCTTGATAATCCTAACTCACCAGCAAAATCTTCTTGAGATAGCTCTTTCTTCTCTCTTAGTTTCGTAATTTTCTTACCAATATTCTTCATCTTACTTTCCCCTTCTCCTTTGTTAATTATCACCTCCTCAATTTCTATCACCGCGAAAAATTATACAATTATTTTAATCTCTTGACTATGAACTAAAGTTCACATCATGTGAGCTTTTGTATTATTTCGTCAACTTATTTAGAAATTTTTGGAAGTTAATTGTTTGAAAACAATTTATTTTCTCATTGGTTGAGTTTTTCTTTTGTTTTTTATATTTTTTTTGTAAATTTATGTACTTTATAATATTTTTTAGAAATTTTAAAATTATATTATTTACATAATACCGCTTTTTTTCTAATTTAATTTATAATTCTATTAACATAATACAAAATTAAACAAAAACTCTTTCAATATTATAAACTTATGATAAAAATTTTTCAATTATTTTTATGATTTTTTTATTTTATATTGTGTTTTCTATTGCGTTCTGTTATAATTTTTATTTTTTACGTTTTGTCGTTTGTTTTTTCATATGATAATTATTAACATAAATATATGGAAAGCCATAAATAGCTTTCCATATAAACTTGGTATGCCATGAGGGACTCGAACCCCCCTCGTAAGTTTAGGAAACTTATGCTCTATCCTGATGAGCTAATGGCACATTTATAAAAGTTCTTCGTATTATTTTTTCCATCCTGGTATTGTTGATCTTTGTATGGCCCCAAATATATTTGCTCTTACATGTTTATTGTATTTTTCTAATTCTTTTAATAATCCTAGTGTTTCTTCTCTAGTTGATCTACCATCCATTGGACATACTTTTGGCATTATTGAAATTTCATTTCTTTTTATAAAACTTTTAGTTTCTTTCTCTGATATGTATATTAGTGGTCTTATTAATGTAATTTCTGAACGATCCATATAACTTACTGGCGAAAATGTTGATATGTTTCCTGTATATATTAAATTCATTAAAAATGTTTCTAATACATCATCCAGATTATGTCCTAATGCTATTTTATTACAGTTCATTTCTTTGGCTACTGTATTTAGTGCTCCTCTTCTAATGTTTGCACATAAAGAACATGGATTTTTTTCTTTTCTTTCATCAAATACTATCTGCTTTATATCTGTTTTTTCTATTTTTAATGGTGTTTTTATTTTTTCACATATCTCTTTTAATATACGTTCCTCAAATCCATCAAATCCTGGATTTATTGATATCGCTGTTACTTCAAAATGCTTTGGATAATACCTTTGTAAGTTTTTTAGTAAATATAGTAATACTACAGAATCTTTTCCTCCTGATAGAGCAACTGCAATCTTGTCACCTTCTTTTATCATATCATATTCTTCTATTGCTTTTCTTACTTGCCCTTCAATACTGTGCATCTTATATTACCTTTCTTTTAATTATAATCTGTATCTACAAATTTTATATGTTTTAATTTAATATCATTTATTATTAATACTTTTATATTAATAATTATTAAAGTATTAAATATTTATTAAACTCGCCCAAAAATTTTTCTTCTGGGCAAGTTTATTTATTTTTATTCTACAAAGTTTTTCATTGCTTGTGTTAATTCTGTTAATTTAGTTTCTGCATCCTCCATTGAACTCCCTTTTACTCCCATGTAAAATTTTATTTTGGGTTCTGTTCCTGATGGTCTAACACAACACCAACTATTGTTTTCAAGTTCATAATATAATACATTTGATGTTGGTAAGTCTGTCTCTTTATGTTCTCCTTCTGATGTAATTATTTCGTGTGTTTGATAGTCTCTAACTTCTTTTACTGTAAGTCCTGCAAGTTCTTTTGGTGGATTTTGTCTCATTCTGTCCATTTTTGCCTTAATTTCTCCTGCACCATCAGCTCCTTTTAGTACTATTGAAATTTGACCCTCTTTATAGAAACCATATTTTATATATATATTAATCATTTGTTCCCATAAAGTAATTCCTTTGTTCTTATAGTAAGCGGCCGCTTCACATAGTGCCATTACTGCTGATATTCCATCCTTGTCTCTGGCATGTGAACTTATTATGCATCCATAACTTTCTTCAAATGCAAACTGACATTTATAACTGTTTTCCTCTTCAAATTGTCTCATTTTCTGTCCCATCCATTTAAATCCTGTTAATGTTTCAAATACTTTTACATTATAGTTCTCTGCTATTGCTTTTGTCATATCAGATGATACTATCGTTGTCATCACTGCACTTTCTTTATCTAATTCTCCTTTTTCTTGTTTTTGTGATAGTTCATATTCTAGTAGTAGTAGTGCTGACATATTTCCTGTATATGCTATGTATTCTCCGTTTTCATCTTTAGTATATACTCCTAATCTGTCTGCATCTGGATCATTTGCTAATACTATGTCTGCATCTACTTCTTTTGCTAATTCTAGTGCTAATTTAAATGCATTTTTATCCTCTGGGTTTGGATAGCTTACTGTTGGAAAGTCCCCATCTGGTTGTTCTTGTTCTTTTACAACATATACTTTTGTAAATCCTATCTCATTTAATACTCTTTGTACTAGCATATTTCCAGCACCATGTAATGGTGTATATACTATTTTAATATTTTCTTGTTGTTTTTTTATTATTTCTGGATTTAATACTAATGATTTTATTGTATTTATAAATTTATCGTCTATTTCTTTTCCGATTTGTATGTATAATCCTTCATTTAGTGCATCTGCTTTTTCCATTGTTTTGATTTCAGAAAATTTCGTGTTATTTACTTCATTAATAATCTCTTTATCTATTGGTGGAACTATTTGTGCACCATCCTCCCAATATACTTTATAACCGTTATATTCTGGTGGATTGTGACTTGCTGTTATCATTATTCCTGCTGTGCATTTTAATTCTCTTACTGCATATGATAATTCTGGTACAGGTCTTAGTGATTCAAATATATATGTCTTTATACCATTTGCATTTAAACATAATGCCACTTGTTCACTAAATTCTTTTGAGTAATGTCTTGAATCATATGAAATTACTACACCTTTTTCTTGTACTTGTTTTTTTATTATATAATTTGCAAGACCTTGTGTTGCTTTTCCTACTGTATATTTGTTCATCCTATTTGATCCTGCTCCTATCACGCCTCTAAGTCCTGCTGTTCCAAATTCTAAGTCTTTATAAAATCTGTCTTCTATTTCTTTTTCGTTTCCGTCTATTTCTCTTAGTTCTATTTTTGTTTCTTTGTCAAATGTTGGTTCTTGTAACCATTGTTTATATTTTTCATTATAATCACACATTTTAACTCCTATTCTGTTGTTCTTACAACTTACTCACATACTATTTTGCTTTTAGATGAAATTCTTTGTATAATTCTCTTGCTGTTTCTGGGCTATCTGTTCCAGTTGCATTCTTTACTGGTGCAAATTCGTCTTCTCTCTTTACTCTCATTACAATCATATCATCTATGTTTTCAAATGCATCAAATAAAAATGCTTCAAATTTATATGCGTTTGGTTCTTCTGGAGTTACAACTTTTCCATTTTCGTCAATATATTTTGCTTTTTTTACTGCTACGTGATATGGTAAATATTCATTACTTATCTTTTCTATTGCTTTTATGTTAAATAAATTACAAAGTATGTGTGATTCTCCATATTTCAATTCACCATTTTGATCTAGTTCTTCTGCCATTTCTGGTTTTATTTCTGAATATTCGATTACACTTGGTTTTCCATTTCTTTTACAGAATACACCTACTTTTTCTTGTGGATTTGCTTTTACAATGCTTTTTCCAGCTATTAACACTTTCTTCTTTATTGATAATCCTATTAATACTGGGTCTACTGGTTTTACAAGTACATTATCAACTCCTCCAACAAATATCCATTCAATATTTTTGCTTTTCATGTCTTCTATCATTCCGTCTTTTAATAGTGAATTGAATACTCCACCATGTCCATCTGCTGCCTGTTTAATATGTCCTGTTTCATCTATTAAGATTTTTCCTTGCTTGCTCAACATTGGTAGTTTACCTTGTTTGAAGAATTGTATATTTTTTGCTGAATATCCAAAATAGTTGTTGTCTTTAAAGAATTTTTCAGTTTCTGCATTGTTTTCTTCACTAGTCATAATATACCAAGGTATATCAACTCCATATCGTTCTTTTTCTTCCTTTAATGTATCTGTAAGTATTTCAAATATAGATTTATGTGATTCTAAACCTAAGTCATATGTTCCTTTTGGTCCACTGTGTCCTAAACGTGTTCCTTGTCCTCCTGCCATTGTTACAACAGCTAATTTTCCTGCTTTGATTTCTTGTACTCCAATATTCTCATATTCTGTGTATTCTTCTTTTGTCATTTTGCTTTTATCAATGTAGTTAATTGGTTCAATTTTTGCTACAGTTGAACCTTGTATCTTTTTACTTTCTTCATATAATGTCTTTACTTGGTTGTAATCAATTGTGAGTGATTCATCTAAGAAATCCTCTTTTTCTTGTGTTTTTTCAAGCATATTATATGCGTCTAATAGCTGCTCTTGGCCAAATTGTGCCACTGCTAGTTTGAACTTTTTAAATTTTTCGTCCATCTTTTTTTTCCTTTCTGAAGAAACTTTTTTCACCTTTTTCTTTCTCCTTTTTGCTTAAAATTTTGTCAAAAGGCTTCAGCCACGATAGACACTTCACGCCAATTTGCTTAAAAATTGAATATCAATTTTTATACATCATATGATATACCATTTGTATGAATTAGTCAATTATTTTTAATTAATTTTTATTTAAATTCCTAATTTGAAATACTTTCCTGTGTTTTAATAAATTTTTATTAATGTTCTATTATTTCTTCCCCTATAGTATAAATAATTTTTTCGTTATTAGTAAATATTCTAGACATTCTAAATTTATTTTCTTCAAAATCATATACATTTATCAATTTTAAGTTATCAGCATTTGTCTTCTTTAATTGTTCTTTTATATATTGGGTAACTCTCATTCTATATTCATCGCTTCCATCTATCAATATTACCTTATTTTTTCCTTTTCCTATTTGTCTTTGTTCTGGTTTTTTTGTAATCTCACAGCTTATTTCATCTAATTCTATTGGTTCATACATGCTTGGTTCATCAAGCTCGTCCTTTATTTCATTCTCAAAAAATGTTGTAATTTCATATTCCTCCTTATCTTTTAAATATTCCTTCATTATTACAAATAAGTGTGCCTTATTCACATAAAATAAACATAATTTCTCTGTTTTCATCTTTTTAATTTCCTTTCTCTTTTTTACTTTTTATAACTTTATTCTTTCGTTTTTTATCTACATTTATTGTTTCTATATGGTAAATATTACCATATTATTTCAATTATGTCAAGTATATTACAATTATTTTTCAAATAAATTGTTCTACATTTTTCGACATTTTCCTTATCTCTAATCTTCAATTTTTATTCACATCCAAATTTATTATATTTTTTTCCATTTATGTATATTTTTATTTTTATAGGAAATAATTATATTAAATAAGATTTTTTTACAAAAATGTAATTTTTAGAAAGGATATTACATATTTATGGTTAGTTTTAATTATGAAAATTTAAATAAAAAAATTTGCTTAGTATTTTTTATAGTATCTATTTTAGTATTTATATTTTTCTCTGTTTCTTCATATAGTACTGCTATATCTAATAACTTAAGTTCTAGCGTTTTTAGACTTCATGTTATTGCAAATAGTGATTCTAATGTTGACCAGGAATTAAAATATAAAGTTAAGGATAGTTTAATTAATTATATGAACTCTATTTCTATAAATTCAAATTCTAAACAAGATGTTATTGAAATCGCTAAAAATAATTTAGATAATTTTAAAAAAATTGCTGAAAAAGTTATATTGGAGAATGATTTTGATTATCCTGTAAGTGTTGAAATAGGAAATTTCGGATTTCCTACTAAAGTATATGGAGATATTACTTTTCCAGCGGGGTATTATGATGCTTTAAGAGTAAAAATAGGTCAAAGTTCTGGACAAAATTGGTGGTGTGTTATGTTCCCTCCTTTATGTTTTGTTGATGTAACTTCTGGTGTAGTCCCAGAAGAATCTAAGGAAAATTTAGAAAAAAACTTAACTGAAGAGGAGTTCAATATAATTTCTGAGAATAATCCTGTTTCTGGTTTTAAGTTTAAAATTGTTGAAATTTTTAATAATTTTACTATGAAACTTGCTAGTAAATAACATATCTAGGTGTAGCTTTTATATTGCTGCATCTATTTTTATTTTTATACTTGTAAATTTTTTTATAATGTGGTATAAAATATTAATGATTATTTCAAAGGGAGGATATTGCTTTGGATAAATTAATTATATGTGGAAATACACATTTATCTGGTGAAGTTAAAATTAGTGGTGCTAAAAATGCAGCTGTTGCTATTATCCCTGCAACTCTATTAGTTGATGGCATTACTACCCTAGAAAATGTTCCTAATATTAGCGATGTAAAAATTATTTGTGAAATTCTAAATACATTTGGTGCCAAAGTTACTTGGATTGATACTAATACTCTTTCAATTGATGCTAGAGATTTAAATTCTACTGATGCTCCCTTGGACATGACTAGTAAATTTAGAGCTTCTTATTATTTACTTGGTTCACTTCTAGGTAGATGTCATAATGTTCAAGTTGGACTTCCTGGTGGATGTAATTTAGGTGCTAGACCTATTGACCAACATATTAAAGGTTTTGAGTCTTTAGGTGCTAATGTTGATGTTTCACAAGGAAGAATTTCCGCTTCTTGTACTAAATTGATTGGTACTTCTATTTATTTTGATGTAATTTCTGTCGGTGCTACCATCAATTTGCTACTTGCTTCTGTTTTAGCGAATGGTACTACTGTTTTAAATAATGTTGCTAAGGAACCTCATATTGTAGACGTTGCTAACTTTTTAAATTCAGTTGGTGCTGATATTAGAGGTGCTGGTGCTGATAGTATTAAAATTAATGGTGTTAACCACCTTTCTGGCAACCATACATATTCTATTGTCCCAGATCAAATTGAAGCTGGTACTTTTATGGTCGCTGCTATTGCATCTCAAGGTAACATTTTAATAAAAAATTGTATTCCTAAACATCTTGAACCTTTATCTGCTAAAATTTTAGAAATGGGTGGTATTATTGAAGATTTAGGTGATTCTTTAAGAGTTAGTTGTAACCACAGACTTAATGCTGTTAATATACAAACTTTACCTTATCCAGGTTTTCCAACTGATTTGCAACCTCAAATAGGTGTTGCTCTTTCTGTTTCTAGTGGTACTGGTATTATTAATGAAGGTATCTGGGAATCTAGATTTTTATATACTGATGAATTAAATAAGATGGGAGCTAAAATATCTTCTAGAGGTACTACTGCAGTATTTGAAGGAATTTCTAAACTTTCTGGTGCTCCTGTTTATGCTTCTGATTTAAGAGCTGGTGCAGCTTTACTTATAGCTGGTATTATTGCAGATGGTACTACTGAATTGTATAACATTCACCATATTGATAGAGGTTATGAAAAAATCGAAAATAAGTTTAATAACTTGGGAGCAAAAATTAAGCGTATTTGTTGTAATTAAAATATGATAGAAAAGGGTTTTTTATATATGTTTGAATTTTGCAATTTATATAGTGGAAGTTCTGGTAACTGTTCTTTTCTTCATTCAGATAATACTAAAATCTTAATTGATTGTGGTGTTAGTATGAAAAAAATCAGTACTGCTTTATCTTCTATGAATGTTAATTTAGAAGATATTAATGGAATTTTAGTAACACATGAACATTCTGATCATGTGTCTAGTTTGGCTATGATTTGTAAAAAGTATAATATTCCCATTTATGCTAATTATAAAACTTTTGACAATATTAATCAAGATATCCCTAATGAATTAAAAAATACTTTCAATACTAATGAAAAATTTGAAGTTGGTGATTTGAAAGTTGTTCCTTTCCATATTCCTCATGATGCTGTTGATCCTTGTGGCTTTAGTATAAGTCATAATGATAAAAAAGTTAGTATTGCTACTGATATTGGTCATATGGAGAATTCTATTGTTGAAAATTTGTGTGGTAGTTCTTTTGTATTATTAGAATCTAATTATGAACCTAATATGCTTCAATATTCTAGATATCCATATTATTTGAAAAAACGTATTGTTGGTCCTAATGGACATCTTTCTAATGAGGAAGCTGGTAACACTATTTGTACTTTAATGAAAAATGGCGTTAATAATATCTCTCTTGGTCATTTAAGTAAAAGTAATAATTTTCCTGAACTCGCTTATCAAACGGTTATGAATACAGTTATATCTAACAATACTGATATTTCAAATTTAAATTTATCTGTTGCACATAGGGATAAAATAGATAATATTATTAATATTGTTTAAATATTTCTTTTTTAAAAGGAGTTTTTATGATTCATATTAATATTTTTTGTATTGGAAAAATTAAAGAACAGTTTATAAGAGATGCTATTAACGAATATTCTAAGAGATTGAGTAAATATTGTGTTCTAAATATTATTGAATTGCCTGATAAGAAAATACCAGATAAATTGAATGCTTCTATTGAAAAACAAATTATTGATTCTGAAAGTAATGAAATTATTTCTAGATTTTATAAATCAGATTATAAAATATGTTTAGACCTTTCAGGAAAAGAATATTCTTCTCCTGAGTTTGCGTCTAAATTGAATACTCTTAAACTTACTCAAAGCGAAATTTCATTTATAATTGGTGGTTCTTTAGGTGTTAATAATGAATTAAAATCTTTATGTAATGAAAAGATATGTTTTTCAAGAATGACTTTCCCTCATCAATTAATGCGTGTCTTTTTGTTAGAGCAAATTTTTAGAGCTTTTAAAATTAATAATAATGAAAAATATCATCATTAATTTTTCTTTTGTTTATTTATGTTTTTTCTTTAGTGTTTTTATGAAAAGATTGTAGAGGAAATTACCTTTAGGGGGGCACTACATGATTTTATTAATATAGGAATACTTTTTAAGATTATGATGATTTTTCTTTAGTTTGATTTCCTCTACAAAAATTAAAAACATATTAGTTATTTTTTTGCTGTTTTGTATATTTCAAAAATTCATTAATTGTGCTTTTATATGATATCCTTTTTAGTATTATTTTTGTTATAATTTGTTCAATACTCATTTTTACTAAGAAATATATAGATAAAAATAATGATATATAACAAAATATCATATTTATATTTTTGCCTTTCTTTTCTGTGAATTTCCTTTAGTATATACCAATATTTTCCATTTGTCAATACTTTTTTAAAAATTTTTTCATTTTTTCTTATTTAAGTATTAGAATTGCTGTTACAATGCTTGCTATATCTGCTAATATTGCTGGAATAAGAACATTTCTACTTTTTTTAGCTTTTATTTCATTCATATATATTGCTATAACATAAAATGTTGTTTCAGATGCTCCCATTATTGATGCTGCCATCATTCCTATTTTACTGTCTGTTCCAAATTTGGTCATTAAATCTGTAGCTAATGCCATTGCTGCACTCCCTGATATAGGCTTAATTAATGCTAATGGTAATATTTCACCTGGTACCTCAAATTTTGTTAAAAAAGAAAATATTTTTACAATATAATCTAGTGTTCCTGATGCTCTTAACATTCCTATTGCTAAAAATATTCCTATTAGAGTTGGAAACATTCCTATTGTTATCTTTATTCCATCTTTTGCTCCTTCACAAAATAAATTGTATACATTTTTTTTCTCAAGTAAACCTACTAATATAACTGCTGTTATAATTATAGGTACTATTAAAGCTGATAAATAAGTCATATATTTCTCACTTTCACTATTTATTTCTTTTTAATAATATCTTTGTTGCTATTATTCCTACTGAAGTTCCCACTATAGTTGATATCCATATTGGTACAATTATTCCTGCTGGATTTTGTGCTCCTAAAGATGCTCTTATTGCCATTATGCTTGTAGGTAGTATTTGTATTGATGTTGTATTTAACACCATTAACATTACCATTGAATCTGTGAGCTTTTCTTTATTTTTATTTTCCTTTTGTAGTTCATTCATTGCTTTTAGCCCTGATGATGTTGCTGCGTTTCCTATTCCTATTATATTTGAAATGGTATTTATTGATATTGCTTCCATTGCACTTTCATTTCCTTTTGCGTCTTTAAATAGCCAGTTAAGTATTGGTCGTAGCACTTTTTTTAAATATACAATTATCTTTGTTGATTGTATTATTTTTATTATCCCACACCATAAACACATATTTCCAAGTAGTGTTAGTGTTAATTGTATTACATCTGATACTGATGAAAAAATTGAATTGTTTACATTTTCTATATTTCCACTAATTAATGAAAATATAAATGATATTAATATTAATATTGGCCAAAGATAATTCATTTTACTTTTCCTTTCACATTTTATTAATTTATATTTATTTTTTTTAAAATTATTACTTATGTTTAATAATTCAATTATTTTTTTATATATTAATTTTTTTAAATAAACATTTTCTATTATAAAATTAAGTGTTTTCATTCTCTTTTAATTCGTATGAAATAAAAGAGAAAATTTCACTATGATATAAAAATTATCAGCATTATATAAAATGCTGATATATCTCATTTTTATTAACTTTTCTATCTTTTGCAATTTTTTTTATTATCTCTCTTTTTTCTAGTCCTTCTTTTTCATAGTGTTTGTAGTGTTCTTCTAATGATAAATTATTTAATTCATTTTCTTTTTTTATTCCTTCTCCTTTTATTAAAATTATATACTCTCCTTTTGGATTTTCAACTTGTTTAATTACTTCACTGACAGTCCCCCTATAAAAATTTTCGTGTATCTTAGTTAACTCTTTTGCAATTACAATATATCTATCCCCTAAATTTTTTAGTATGTCTTCTAAAGTGTTTAATATTTTATGTGGCGCTTCATATAATATAATTGTTTTTTCTTCTTGTTTTATTTCTGCGAATTTTTCATTTCTTAGTTTTTTATTTAAAGGTAAAAATCCATAAAATGAAAATTCTCTTGTATTTAGTCCTGATACTATTAGTGCATTTATTAATGCACATGCCCCTGGAATCGGTATAATTTCTATACATTCTTCTATTGCTTTTTTTACAATTTCTTCTCCGTGGATCAGATATCACTGGAGTTCCAGCATCTGAAACCAAGGCAATACTTTTTCCTTCATTTAATTTCTCAATTAAAAAATCAGTTTTTGTTTCTTCAGTATGTCTATGATAACTACACAATTTTTTAGTTATTTGATAGTGATTTAAGAGTTTAAGAGTTTGCCTCGTATCTTCTGCGGCAATAAAATCTACTTCTTCTAATGTTTTTATAGCTCTAAATGTAATATCTTCAAGATTTCCTATTGGTGTTGCTACTAAATATAGTTTTCCTTTATTTATCATTATTTTCCTTCTCCCTATATATATTAATTATTTCGTCAGTATATGTTCCATCATCATTATATATAACTAATGGTTTTTCTACTTTTAAAAATGTATTACCATTTTTTATAGCCTTAATAAAAACTAAATTTGACTGTTCACTTAATTTTGAATGTACAAATCTAATTCGTTTTATTTCTAATTTATATTTTCTTAATACTTCGAATAACTCAGTTAGCCTGTTTACCCTATATACCATATAAAATGAACCCTTTGAATTTATTAGTTCACTAGCTGTTTTTATCCAGTCATCTAAGTTTGCATACATTTCAAATCTTGATATTTGCTGTTTTATGTTTCTAGATATTACTCCAGTCTCAACCATTTTATACGGTGGATTTGTTATTACAACATCATAATAATTTTTTGGTAATTTTAAGTCTTTAATATTAGAATTTATTATCTCAAAAATCTTTTCTAACGAATTTAATTTTATGCTTTTTTGTGCCATCGTTGCAACTTCTTCTTGAATTTCTACACCTATAATTTTTTTAGGATATACTTTTTTACTTAATAATATTCCTAATATTCCAGTGCCTGTACCCAAATCTACTATAGTCTTATCCTTTTTTATATCTCGTGCAAATTCAGTTAAAAGAACACTATCTATACCAAATCTAAATCCATCAGTGTCTTGAATTATTTTCAAATTTTTAAATTGTAAATCATCTATTCTTTCCATAAAATTATTATATAATATTTTAATAACTTTTTCAATATTTAATAGATATTTTAAATTTTATATATTTTTATTATATTTATACTATAGTCATTTTATATTTATAAATTTTTATTTTATTATATCTTTTATTTATAAGTTTAAATAAAATATTTATAATTTTTTAAAAATAATATTTTATTAATTTAAATTTTGGAAAATTCTTTGAAACTATATTTCAAAAATCTTTTTTCTATACTAGTATTTTAAAAAATATCCTCTTTTTGCCATTTAAATTCTAGTCTATAAAATTTCATTTTTATTGTTTTAGTGACAATTTTATTATATGTACTTGTTTTTTTCTATATTTATAAATATTTTATTAGAGTTTAATATTTAAATTTTATTTTTATATTTTTCACTATCCGTACATGCTTTCTCGCTTTTTTAATTCATAACTATTAACTACTTAGTTAATAAATTTATCAATTCTATTTCTTTTTGTAAATTTCTCATTTATGTGTTGTTGTCTTTTTGTCATTACCTTTTTTTAAATTAAAAACATACTTAAATATAAAAAATAAGCATTTTAGTATATTTTTTTTCATTTAATTTACTAAATAGTAAACAGAACTGATTACTTTATTAAAAAATTTATACCTAGTTTTTTTAATTTTGGTATCTGTTTTACATTAAAACTTTTCTTTAATTTATAAATTTTTTGTATCATAATTATGTAACCTTTTTGTGTAATTCTATATATCCCAATAACTTTATCATAAATCTAACGTTCATTCTTATAATTTAAGATCACTTGCATTTGTATTTTAGCAAAAAATATTTGTTCGCAATTTCTTTTATGTATTGTCAAGTTGTCAATTTATAAATTTTAAAAAATTTTTTATCTAATACATAATATAATGTATTTTTTATAATTTAATTACTATTATATAAATTTATCTCTCTTATATAAAATTATATGAGTAAACCTACAGTTTTAGCATATTCCTGGAATTCCTCACAATTTATATGTCCCAACTACATTTTATTATTTATACATACAGATATTTAATTTAGTTAAATGTTTATTTTTTTAGTCTTTTTAGCAATTTACCTTTTCATATTGAAATTAATTTCTTATAACTCTATACCTTTTACTTGTTCGTTTTCATTTCTCATATTATATATATACACATTAAGGTTATCATTATTTCGTTTCTTTTGCATTATTTCCCAAGCATTTTCAGTATTTTGTTAATTAAATTGTTTGCTTAATTCATATTGTTAAATTGACAATATGAATTATTTGCCGTTTTTTCTCAAAACATTGGTTTCTTTTTATACTATGACGCTTTTTTGCTTTCATAGAGTATTTTCAAAATTTTGTATACCTTTATAATAATTATTATAAAGACATGATTTTCTTCTTTTCTTTTTTTATTTTCTATAGTTTTTTATTTATTTTTTTGAATTAATTATCTTGTTTTTATATTTATTTTGTATTATTTTAATAATATTTAAATTAAATTTATATTTTATGTATTTTTTTGATGATGTTTTATTTGTATTTTTGTAATTATTAATCATATTTTTTGTTTTTATTTATAAAAATTTATTTTATTATTGTAAATTTATATAAATATATCTTATTATTAAATTTTATAATAAACTATGATTTGAAATTTCATAATATAAATTAACTTAATAATAAAATTTATTTTGTGGTTTATTAATTTCATAAAAAATTTATAAAATATAAATTAAAATTACTTAAATTTTTTAATTATATAATTTAAAAATATTATAATTTAATTTTACCTATTAAGAAATTTTAACTAAACTCTAATTACTATTATATTATATTTTATTTAAATTAAAAAAAGTAGTTATTTTAATATATTTTTTTATAAATTAAATTTAATATATAACTTTTATAAATTTATTAATTTGTATTATACTTATTATACTATTTTATGATTTTTATATTTTCCTTTTATTGCCATTTGTATCTTTGTAAAAAACTAATAGTAATATTGTTTTATTGTCAATATTTCTATTAATTTAACTTTTACAATTGCTTTTTATTTTGTTACATTTTATTTTTAAATTTAAACACCTATTTAAGCATTTTCACTTTCCGCAAGGATCTTACAGATACTATCTGTATTAATTTTATTATAATTCTTTATAAAATTTTCTTTATATGCAGTATTCTATCTTTTTTTTGTTTTGTTATATTTGGCAATTTGTCATATCACTTTTATATTTGTATTTAATAGTATAATTTAGAATTCTTTTATTCTTACATAGTTTACATCTATTTATTGTATTTCTACTATGTTATTTTTATATTCTTAATACTCTTGGTTTTATATTTTAAAGTATACTCTGCCTTTTTGATTTACTTTTTCTTTTACATTATTTTGTTCGCTAATTTTCTTTTAATATTATGTAATCTTCTCTTAGACTTGTTTATTCCTATAGCTTTTTCGGAACTTATTTTAGTTTTATTATGTGTTTTCATTTTAGTTTCTTTGACTATATAGAACTTATGCTCTATTGCAATTTTTGTGTTATATTGTCAAGATGTCAATTTATTTTTTTAAAATTTATTCTACCATTTTATCTTTTTTTTTATTGTTTTTCTCAATATATTATTTGCATATTTTACGATACTTATATTATTCCCTTTTTATAATGTATATCTATTTTTCTTGATATTAGCATAATTAGAATTTATTTATATTTTTTAAAGTTTTTTTATAATTTCCATTTTTAGTAATGTTCTTTAACTATCTTTTACTGTTTATTAGTTATTGTCATATTCCTTATTAAATTGTTATTTTGACAATTTTCGCAATAAGTTATTTCTATCTTTAATTTCTTATACTTTTTTTATATCCTGTCATTTCATTTTCTTCAGTTTAGTAATACCTTTTAATTTTTATATTATGTTTTCTTTTTATATTATATCCCTTGCATTTTTAACTGTTTTTACTTTTATATTATCTAATATTTTTAAACTGTCAAATTGTCAATTTGCACTTTTTTATCTTTATATTTAAAACTTTTGTTTTGTTTTGTTCTTTTCTTATTTTGATTACTATTCTTTTTCTCATCTTATTTTTTTCTTTAAAATTTTTGACTATTTGTTTTAATATCCTCTTCTAATTTATTGTCATCACTTTTATATTTTTAATGTTATTGTATTACTTTTTTTGTCATAATTATCTTGTTAATTAAATTATTTTTATTAATTATATAATTTTTATTTTATAATCTTTATACTAATTAAATATTCTTTATTAATTATATTCTTTTATTTCATAATATTATTTAATTAAATATATTTAACTTTTTATTTTGATAATTTATTTAAAATATATTTTAATTTTTTGTAAAATATTCATTTAATCCAGATTTATTTTCACCATTAATCGTTATTTTTATTTTTTCTATTTCGTTAAATTGACACATAGTATTAACTATTGAATATATCGAATTAGTACCACTACTATTTAAAAACTCTTCTGACAAGTCAATAAATAATATTCCCTTTTCAAATTTTATATCATTAATTTGTGTATCTTTTGGAATTTCACTTATATATTTATTTTCTAATGGTCCTTCAATTAATAATTTTAATATATATAAATATGGATTAGAAATTAATTCCCTTGAATTAATTTTCCTAATTTCTGGAACTAATATATTAGATGTATTATCAGTAAAAAATAATTTTACTTCTGTTTCAAGATTTTGTGTTTCTGATATTTCTTCTTCTGGTAGTATCTCTTTTGTGTTATCCACATTTTGTTCTTTTTCTGTTGAAAAATTTAAAAAGGAATATATCAAAAGTCCTACAATAATTATTATTATACTTATTATTAATATTATTTTTTTCTTCATATTCATCCTCCAATTGTATATTTAATTTTTATAATTATATTTTTGTTTTTATTAATTATTACTTTTAAATATAAAAATTTATAATTAATACATTTCTATCCAATTTGTAAAATGTGTTTTTGCTTGACAAATTCATATTTTCCGTATACAATTAGTATGACATTTTATAAAAACTATGGAGGCATTATATGAAAAAAATATTACATGTTGGTCTTGATGTTGGTTCTACTACTGTAAAAATAGTAGTTATGGATGAAGACCTAAATATTATATATGAAAATTATCAAAGACATTTTTCTGATACCAAAAATACTGTATATAAAGTTTTAACTGATTTTTCTAAAAAATATATTGATTATGAATATACAATAGCATTAACAGGTTCAGGTGCAATGTCTGCTTCTGAATTTTTAGACTTACCTTTTATACAAGAGGTTGTAGCCTGTAAAAGAGCTGTTGAAAAGTACATTCCTAAAACAAATGTTGTAATTGAACTTGGTGGAGAAGATGCAAAGATTATATACTTTGGTAAATCTATTGAACAACGTATGAATGGAACTTGTGCTGGAGGTACTGGATCTTTTATTGATCAAATGGCATCCTTATTAAATACTGATTCTGAGGGTTTAAATGAACTTGCTAAAAATCACAAAATGATTTATCCAATTGCTTCTCGTTGTGGGGTTTTTGCTAAAACTGATGTACAACCTTTAATAAATGAAGGTGCTGCAAAAGAAGATATTGCAGTCTCTATATTTCAAGCTGTTGTAAATCAAACTATTTCTGGACTTGCATGTGGAAGACCTATTCGTGGTAATGTAGCTTTTTTAGGAGGTCCGCTAAATTATTTATCAGAATTACGTAATAGATTTATTGACACTTTGAATTTAACTGAAGAAAGTACAATTATACCTGAATCTGCTCATTTACTAGTAGCTAAGGGAGCGGCATTGGAATCTGTTTCAAATAAATCAATTTCAAATGAAAAACTAAAGGCAAAAATTGATGTTTTAAAAGCATCTCATGATACTACCTCAGTACCTTTATCACCTTTATTTGTAACCGATTTTGAATATGATGAATTTAAGAAAAGACACGATAAAGCCACAGTTCCTAAAAAAGACTTAAGAATTTTTGAGGGTGATTGCTTTGTTGGTATTGATGCTGGCTCGACAACTACTAAATTAGTAGTAACTGACTCAGACGATAATTTATTATATTCTTTATATAGAAATAACGAAGGAAACCCTTTAAAAAGTGTTACTAATATGCTTGAAGAATTATATGGCATTTTACCTAAAAAGGCTAAAATACGTTATAGTGGCGTAACTGGATATGGGGAAAGCCTTATTAAGACAGCATTAAATGTCGATTTAGGAGAAATTGAGACTATTGCCCACTATACAGCAGCAAAACGTTTTCTTCCTGGAGTTACAAGTATTGTCGATATTGGTGGACAAGATATGAAATATATTAGCATTAAAAATGGAACTATCAATAATATAATGCTAAATGAGGCATGCTCTTCTGGATGTGGCTCATTTATTGAAACATTTGCAAAAAGTCTTAATATATCTATTGAAGATTTTGTAAAATCAGCTTTAGAATCTCGTACTCCTGTTGACTTAGGCTCTAGATGTACAGTTTTTATGAATTCAAAAATTAAACAAGCTCAAAAAGAAGGCTCTACTGTTGGTGATATTTCTTCTGGCTTATCTTATTCAGTAATAAAAAATGCTATACAAAAAGTTATGAAAGTTAGAGATGTTTCAACTTTAGGCGATTGCATTGTAGTACAGGGCGGAACTTTTTACAATGATGCCATTCTACGTGCCTTTGAGCTTATTGTTGGAAAGAATGTAATTAGACCTGATATTGCAGGATTAATGGGTGCTTATGGTATTGCAATCCTTGCAAGAACACAATATGAATCTAATATGGATATGGAATACTATTCAACAATTTCTACATTAGAAAACATTAAAAATCTAAAAGTTGAAACCTCACATGTACGTTGTGGGAAATGCGAAAATCATTGTTTATTAACTATTAATAAATTTAATAACGGACAACGACATATTTCAGGAAATAGATGTGAAAAAGGCGCAGGAAATGTTAATATTATTTCTGATTTACCTAATCTATATAAATATAAAAATGAGAGGTTATTTAATCATTATACTCCCCTTGAAGAAAGCTCTGCTCCTCGAGGAACTATTGGTATTCCAAGAGTTTTAAACATGTATGAAGATTATCCTTTCTGGTTTACCTTTTTTACAAAATTAGGTTTTAGGGTAATCTTATCTGAAAAAAGTACACGAAAAACCTATGAAAAGGGCATGGAATCAATGCCATCAGAATCAGTTTGCTACCCTGCTAAACTTTCTCATGGTCATATAACAAGCCTAATAAGTCAAGGTATTAATACAATATTTTACCCTTGTATACCATTTTCAAGAAAGGAAGAAAAAACAGCTGATAATCATTATAACTGCCCTATCGTAATATCATATTCAGAAGTTTTAAAAAACAATGTAGAAGAAATAAAAGGTGTAAAATTTATGAATCCTTTTTTGCCATTTGAGACTAAACAACTTGTAAAAACTATAATGTCCTTAAGTGAATTTGATGAATATAATTTTACTAAAAAAGAATTAATAGAAGCATCTATTTCTGCAGAAAAAGAATATCAAAACTTTAAAAAAGATATTCAAGAAAAAGGAAATGAAGCTTTAGAGTATATAAATAAAAATAATATAAAAGGAATTGTGCTTGCTGGTAGACCTTATCATGTTGACCCAGAAATTAACCATGGAATTGATACTCTAATTACAAGCTTAGGATTAGCTGTACTATCAGAAGATTCCATCTCTAATCAAGCTGAAATCAAGCATCGATTAAGAGTTGTAAACCAGTGGGTATTCCATTCAAGACTATATTCAGCAGCTGACTTTGTAGGAAACCATGATAATATAGAATTAATACAATTAAACTCATTTGGCTGTGGAGTTGATGCAGTAACAACTGATCAAGTTGAGGAGATATTATCAAGTTATGATAAACCATACACATTAATAAAGATAGATGAAGTAAATAATTTAGGTGCAGTTAGAATTCGTATCCGTTCACTTCTTGCTAGTATGAATAAACGCATAGAAACTAAGAAAACTACACATGACAATTTAGGTAATTATGAGGTAAATAGAAAAGTTTATACAAAAAAAATGAATAAAGAACAATATAATATTCTATGTCCACAAATGGCACCTATTCATTTTGAACTAATAGAAGCTGCTGTCAAGGCATGTGGATATAACTTCCATCTGCTAAGGGATTGTACACAACATACAGTTGAAACAGGATTAAAATATGTAAATAATGACGCTTGTTACCCATCAATATTAACTACTGGTCAAATAATTGAAGCTTTACAATCTGGAGAATATGATTTGGATAAGACCGCTGTCATTATGTCTCAAACAGGTGGAGGCTGTAGAGCTACAAATTATATTGGTTTTATTAGAAAAGCGTTAAAAGATGCAGGATTTTCTAACATACCAGTTATTTCATTTAATTTTGTAGGAATGGAAAAAATGCCTGGCTTTAAGATAACACCAGCTCTAATTGAAAGACTTATGAAATGTGTAATTTATGGCGATTTACTTCAAAAACTTTCATCAAAAAATAGAGCTTATGAAGTACATAAAGGTGAAACAAATGAACTATATAATAAATGGTTAAATATTTGTAAAAACTTTGTTACAGATTCATCATTAAGGGAATTTAAAAAGAGTATATATGAAATGGTTGAAGACTTCGAAAAAATAGAACTTGATACATCTATTGAAAAACCTAAGGTAGGAATTGTTGGTGAAGTGCTTATTAAATATCAACCATTTGGAAATAATTATGTTACAGATAAACTTGAAGCAGAAGGAGCAGAAGTTATATTCCCTGACTTTATGGGATTTGTCAAATTTATTGCAACACATAAAATAACATTTAATCAATTAATTAATACGGATAAAACAAAAGCAAAAATATTCAAACTAGCAATTCATTTTGTAGATATATTTGAACAAGATGAAATTATTGCGTTAAAAAATTCTAAAAAAGGATATTTATTACCATGCAATATTTTTGAACTTGAAAAAAATGTAAAGGATATCTTATCTATAGGTAATCAAACTGGTGAAGGATGGTTTTTAACGGCTGAAATGGTGGAATATATAGAACATGGTATATCAAATATTGTTTGTGTGCAGCCATTTGCATGCTTACCAAATCATGTTGTCGGAAAAGGTGTTATAAAAACAATTAGAGATAAATACCCAGATGCAAATATTTCTCCAATTGATTATGACCCTGGTGCAAGTGAAGCAAACCAAACAAATAGATTAAAATTACTTATGGCAGTCGCTAAAGATAATTTACAAAAAAAGAAAAATGAAATAAATGCAATAAAAAAAGAAAATAAGATTAATAAAAATAAATTAGAAAAGGTTTAAATTATATTATTATAGAAGGGAGGTTTTATGCTAAGTTTTACACCTAAAGAAACATATAGACGAGTTTCTGATATAAGTTTAAATTATTTAATAAATGATATAAATATAAAAGGCCTTATATTTGATTTTGATGGAACATTAATTTCTAAAAGAAAACTATCTGTGGAAACATTAAACTTCATAAAAAAGTCTAAAGAAAGTGGTCTCAAAATTTCAATATTAAGTAATAATATTTATGTAAGTAATACAATATTAAAAGAATTAAATATTACAACTACTAAAAAGTTTGCATTAAAACCTCTTAAAAAACCCTTTTTAGATATGGCTAAAAGAATGAAACTAAGTCCTTCAAAAATTGCAGTAATAGGAAATAATAGAATCTCTGATATTTTGGGAGCCAATCATGCAGGAATGTACTCAATATATATTCAAAATATGGATAGTATTTTATTTAAAAATAAAGTTAAAAATAATTTAAAAAATATAGGAATAAGACATATAAATTAAAATTTAATATAATTTATTTAAATTTAATTTAAAATAATTAATTATTAATTATAAAATTTTCTATAAAAAATAAAAATCATTGAAAATAGATATATAAATTCAATGATTTTTATTTTTATTTTAATTCATATTTTAAAATTTTCGCATATTTCTCTTTAGGAAAATCTGTATCATATTCAACTTCATCAAATAGTTCTGGCATATCCTCTTTAAACTTTAATAAAAGGGGAATTAATAATTGTCTAATAGCAGGATGTGTATGACTAGAACATCTTAATGAAAGTATATGTCGCCATTCTCTTATGTTAGCTGTAAGAGCATATTCAGCTGCAGTACTATGAGGAAGAAGCAATCTTAATTGATCTGGAAGACATCCAAGATTACTCATCTCAATATAAGATTTCTCTATATTCTTCATACACTCTTCCCAAATTTCATACTTCTTAGTTCCTTCTTCAATATTAACGGGTTTCATAAATTTTAATTCATTTCCAAATTTATCTTTACCATAATTACAATAACGAGTACTTTCAACTGAGAAGCTTGCAATTCTATGTCTTGTTAAATCTTTATATGTACCAATATCTCCTATAAGTTTAGCTGAAATCTTTTCATGTTCTAAAACAGATTCATGACCTCTATTAATACAGTTTTTTAATAAATTTTTATAACTCGTATCTGTTATTTTGTCTTCAGAACGATAGCAAATTCTACATGCCCTCTCAATTCTTCTCATTATTTCTTTTCCATTATAATCTTCAACAAAAACTTGTGGTTCTATTAGTTTCATATCAATTTCTTTCCTTTCTTCAACTTAAAATTTATATATTGTTTTGCTCTTTACTCTGTCTTTTATTTTATATCATATTTAAAAAATACATACAAGTACTTTTTAAAATTTTATTAAAACATTTATTTTCTATTAATGTATAATTTTAAAATTAATTGCCTATTATATTATTAAATTAATACAAATTTAGTTTTAATTTCATTATAGTGATTTAATATTAAAATTATTGAATTTATCTATTGACAAGTAAAACATAAATGTGTTATTATATATACTGTTATGAGATATCATAATAATTATACGGAGAGGTGGTCGAGTTGGTTTATGGCACCAGTCTTGAAAATTGGCGTAGGTGTTGAGCCTACCGTGGGTTCGAATCCCACCCTCTCCGCCATTTTTTAATTATGTAGGTGTACCCAAGTGGTTGAAGGGGCGAGTTTGCTAAACTTGTAGGGTTCGTTTTAGGGCCGCGGAGGTTCAAATCCTCTCACCTACGCCATTTT
>CATKDT010000042.1 GCA_949746675.1 uncultured Clostridia bacterium | reverse complement strand
TAAAAAGCGAATAGCAAAGCAAATTAAAAAAAGACAATTTAATGAGTTAGTTGACAAATAATAATTAATGTTAAGATATGCACAATAAGTGACCCTAATAGTAATGCTAATACTAGCAGGAGTTTCAATAGGTGCGGTATTTGGTGAAAGGGGTATATTTACTAAAGCTGAGCAAGCAACTGACAAATATGAACAAGAAAAAGCTAGGGAAGCATTAGAGCTACGTTTGAGCGAAATACGAATGAGAAAATATGAAAGTGGATTAACAGAAGAACAATTAGAAGAAGAACTATCAAAGATAGGAACATTACTACCAAAAGAAGATGAAAACTCAGATAAACAACAAGTAATAGTAGATGGATATATATTTGAGATAAATAAAGGTACGCTAAAGGTAGAAGAAGAACTAGGAAAAATTGATAAACTAGTACCAATAATAAGAAAGCTAGATACTATAGTAACAACAAATAGTTTTACAGCAAAAGCAACAGTATATGGATTACAAGAAGGAAAATTAACATATTATTATAGACTAAAAGGAAGCAGTAACTCATATAGTGAGGTAAAAAATGGAAACGCAAATCAAACAATAGATGAAGTACAAGGAGCAACAGTAACAGGATTAACGCCAGGTACTGTATATGAAATTAAAGCAGTAGCAACAAATGAAAATGGCTCAGATGAAAAAACAACAGAAGTTATAATAACAAAGATATTAATAGAAAATTTAAGTATAGATCCAACAAATTGTGAACTACCAATAAACGGAAAAAAACAAATAACAACAGTAATCGGACCAGAAAATGCAACAAATAAAAATTTAAAATGGACAGTAACAGAAGGTACAGGTATAGTAACAGTAAGCGAGACAGGAGAAATAACAGCAGCTAGGGAAGGCGTAGCAACAATAAATGTAACGACCTTAGATGGAAGTAATAAAACAGCAATTTGTACAGTAACAGTAAAAGGAACACCAAAAGCACCAAGCTTAAGTTTATCAGGAACAGTAGGAAAAAATGACTGGTATAGAAGTGATGTATCAATAACAGTAACACCAAATCCAGCTGATACAGGAAAAGTACAGAGAATAACATATACATTAGAAGGCGCACAAACATCAGAAGAGACAGAAACAAGCTCAATAGTAGCAGTAAGTGCGGAAGGAATAACAACAGTTAAAGTATATGTATATGATAGTTATGGACAAAAATCAGGACCAGCAACAGTGACTATAAGGAAAGATACAATAGCACCAACAATCAATGGACTAACAGATATAACAGGGGCATCTGTTAATGATTCAGTTTACACAGGAATAACTTATTCAGACACAACTAGTGGCATAGATAATAATACAAGATCTTGTACACCAGCAAATATATTAACAGGAACGAATGAATATACATATACAATATCTGACAATGCAGGAAATACAACAACTGGAAAAAGAAAGATAGGGACAGGTATTGTGTGTTTTGTAGCAGGAACTAAAGTATCCACACCAAAGGGATTAGTTAATATAGAAGACTTGAAGATAGGAGATACAGTATATTCTTATAATGAAGAAACAGGAAAAGTAGAAGAAAAAGAAATTTTAGAAACATATGTAAATAATGCCAATGTAATTGAAACCATTACATTTGAAAATGGTGAAAAAGTTGAAAGCACAGAAGTTCATCAATATTATGTAGTAGGTAAAGGCTGGATACAAGCAAAAGATTTAGTAGAAGGAGACAAAGTACTAACACAAGATAAAACAATATGTAAAGTTGTGAGAAATCAAATCAAAAGAACAGAAATAATAAAAGTTTATAACTTTAACGTTAGTGACAACCATAACTATTTTGTTGGAACAACAATGATGTTAGTTCATAACACTCAATGTGGGAGTTAGGGATCTAAAATACGTTTAAGTTTGTAAAGTTAGCAGTAGTTTAATACATGAAAGCAATACTTAGTTAGGAAGTATTGCTTTTTTGGTTAATATAATAGGTTTGCTTTGTTCTATTTGCTAAAATTTAAAACCTGACCACTCAGTCAACACAAATTTCGCAAAACACATTGACTTTAAAATTAATAAAATATATACTATCAAGGAGAAAATATAATATAATTATTATAAGTGAGGAAAATAGATATGAAAGATATAATTGAGATAAGATGGCACGGAAGAGGAGGACAGGGAGCAAAAACAGCATCATTGCTTTTAGCAGACGCAGCATTTAATACAGGGAAATATATACAAGGCTTCCCAGAATATGGCCCAGAAAGAATGGGAGCACCAATCACTGCATTTAACAGAATAAGCACCAATCCAATAAAAGTACATAGTAACATATATGAGCCTGATTATGTAGTAGTAGTAGATGATACACTATTAAGTGCAGTAGACGTAACAGCAGGACTAAAGGAAGATGGAGCAATCATAATAAACACAACAAAGCCAATAGAAGAGTTAAAACCAGAGTTAAATGGATATAAAGGAAGAGTCTATGGAATTGATGCAAGAGAAATATCAATAAAAGCATTAGGAAAATATTTTCCTAATACACCAATGTTAGCTGCAATAGTAAAAGTAAGTCAGATAATGCCAGAAGACGACTTTGTAAAGGATATGCAGAACTCATTTAAACATAAATTTGCTAAAAAACCAGAAGTAATAGAGGGAAATATGCAAGCAATAAAAATGGCATTACAAGAAATCAAGGAATTACAATAAATGACAAAAATCGACGCCAAGTCAAACAATATCAAGTTAAGTAATATAGACTAAAGACCATACAAGACAATCAGAATAAAAGAAAGTGAGGATTTTATGGAAATAAATAAAAACACTCCTTGGGAAGAATTAACACCAGGAGGAACAATATATGATGCAGGAAATGCAGTAGAATTCAAAACAGGTGACTGGAGAAGTATGAGACCAGTATTTCATCCAGAACTATGTAAACAATGCGGACTATGCTATCCAGTATGCCCAGATGACAGTATCCCAGTAGGAAAAGACATGAAAAGACTAGATTTTAATTATGACTATTGTAAAGGCTGTGGAGTATGTGCAAAAGTATGTCCTTTTGGAGCAATAACAATGGAAGAGGAGGAAAAATAATATGAGTATACGAGAACGTTTAAGTGGAAATGAAGCAACTGCATATGCAATGAAACAAATAAATCCAGATGTTGTAGCAGCATTTCCAATAACTCCATCAACAGAGATACCACAATACTTCTCAACATATGTAGATAATGGAGAAGTAGATACAGAGTTTATTGCAGTAGAAGGTGAACACAGTGCAATGTCAGCATGTATAGGAGCAGAAGCAGCAGGAGCAAGAGCAATGACAGCAACATCTGCAAATGGATTAGCATATATGTGGGAAATGATACAAATAGCATCAGGCTCACGACTTCCAATAGTTATGCCATTAGTAAATAGAGCAATATCAGGACCTCTAAACATACACTGTGACCATACTGATGCGATGGCAGCTAGAGATGCAGGATGGATAATGTTATTTTCAGAAACAAATCAAGAAGCATATGACAACATGATAATGGCACATAGAATAGCTGAAAACAAGGATGTACTATTACCATTGATGGTTTGTCAAGATGGATTTATAACATCACATGCAATAGAAAACATAGAATTGATAGAAAATGAAAAAGTAAAACAATTTGTTGGAGAATATAAACCAGAACATTATTTATTAAATAAAAAAGAGCCAATAGCAGTTGGACCAATGGATTTACAATCATATCTAACAGAACACAAATATGCTCAAACAGTAGCAATGGAAAATGCAAAAAGTGTAATTGAACAAATATCAAAAGAATTTGAAAAGCTAACAGGTAGAAAATATGATTTATTTGAAAGTTATAAATTAGAAGATGCAGAATATGTAATTGTATGCATGAACTCCACTGCTGGAACTGTAAAAGATGTGATAGAAAAACTTAGAGAACAAGGTATAAAAGCAGGATTATTAAAAATACGTGTATATAGACCATTTCCAGGTGAGGAGATAGCAAAAGCATTGTCAAAAGCAAGCACAATTGCTGTACTTGATAAAGTACCTTTATTATCAGCAACAGGAGGGCCACTATACACAGATGTAACATCTGCAATGTTTACTCAAAATGTAAATGTACCAACAATAAACTATAGCTATGGAGTTGGAGGAAGAGACGTAACAGAAGAGAATATTGAAAAAGTATTTAAAGATTTACAGGAACTTAAAGATATGAAGAATCCATACAGATTTTTAGATTTAAAATCTAGAAGGGAGAAATAATACAATATGTATAATGTTAAAGAAATAGTAGCAAACAAGCCATCAAGATTTACTTATGGACATAGAATGTGCGCAGGATGTGGAGCACCAGCAGTTGCAAGAATGATATTAAGAGCAGTACATGAAGATGACCATGTAGTAGTAGCAAATGCGACAGGATGTATGGAAGTATCAACATTTATATATCCATACACATCATGGACTGATTCATACATACATTCAGCATTTGAAAATGCAGCAGCTACAGAATCAGGAGTAGAAGGAGCATATAATGCCCTAAAAAGAAAAGGAAAAATAGCAGAAAACGAAAACACAAAATTCATTGTATTTGGTGGAGATGGTGGAACATATGATATAGGAATTCAAAGTTTATCAGGAGCAATGGAAAGAGGGCATGATATGACATATGTATGCTATGATAATGGAGCATACATGAACACAGGAATTCAACGTTCATCAGCAACACCAAAATTTGCAGACACAACGACATCACCAGCAGGAAAAGTAATCCCAGGAAAAATGCAATCAAGAAAAGACCTAACAGAAATAATGGTGGCACACAATTTGCCATATGTTGCACAAACAGCTGCAATAACTAACTTTAAGGACCTATATGAAAAAGCAGAAAAAGCCATATATACAAAAGGTGGAAAATTCTTAAACGTATTAGCACCTTGCCCACGTGGTTGGGGATATCCAACAGATGACTTAATGGCAATAAATAAATTAGCAGTTGAAACTTGCTACTGGCCTCTATATGAAGTAGAAAATGGAGTATACCATGTAAACTATAAACCAGCAAAGAAATTACCAGTAACAGAATTCTTAAAAACACAAAAACGTTTCAAGCATTTATTTAAACCAGGCAACGAATGGATGTTAGAAGCATTCCAAGAAGAAGTAGATAAAAGATGGAATGAATTATTAGTAAAAGAAGAAATGACAAATAAAGCAGAATAAAAAATATTAAATAAATAAGAACACTACTTTATCAATATATGGTAAAGTAGTGTTTTTGCTAACTAAGAAGTAAAACTTCAAATTAATAGTAGAGAATTTTAAATCAATAATTTACGAAAACATCGAAAAATTACGCAAAAACCTTTACTTTATCTACAAAAATATGGTAAAATAAAAAGGGATAATAAGAGAAAATGTCGAAACACGTATTAATTTTTAAATTACAATTAATACAATTTAAATAAATATAAAAAGAAAGTTTAAGGTATTTTATGATAAGTAAAGAAGAATTAATAGTATGTCTAAGAGAGGAAAATTACACAGAAGAACAAGTACAAAGAGCTTTAAATGGACAAATAAGTAGTGTTTTAAATAAGGGAAAAGTTGAAAAATTACATACTAGACTACAATTATTAGAAGAGCTAAAAATTGACAAAGATAAAATCATAGATGGAATAGCAGTACTAATATCAGGAAGTGACGACAATATAAGAGATAATTATAAAACATTAACAGCAGACTTAGGAATAAGCCAAGAAGGAATTGAAAACCGCTTGATAATATTAGCAAGAGGAAAAAAAGACAAAATGCAAGCAATAATGCAAGTTCTTAAAGGACATAATGTATCTATGGAGCAAATAAATAGTTGCTTAACTTTACTAATGGAAAATGAAGCAGATGAAATAGATAAAATACTTACAACTTTAGAAAACCATAGAATTAGAGCTAATCTTTTAGATGAACATATATTATTACTACTTTTAGCAAAAAGAAAAGCAGATGAAATTGAAGACGTACTTGTAGATATAGATGAATATAATTTTAATGAAGATACAATAAAAAATTGTTTAAAATTAATATACGACAAAAAAGGACAATTTATAAAAGAAACAGCAGGAGAATTAAAAAAATCAAACATAAGCCAAGAAATGAAAGAAAGGTTATTATCAGATGTAATAGCAGGAAAACTTAAATCAGTAGATGAAAGTATTATAACACTAATAAACTGTGGAGTTGAACTTGATACAATAGAAAGAGATCCTATAATTCAACAAAATTCACAACAAATAAATAAAGTATATACATATTTAAGACAATATAGTGTCAGCGACAATGCTAGAGAAAGCTATTTAAACTTAGTATCAGCCCATAAATGGAAAGCAATAAATGATATATTTGAATCATTAGAAAAACATAGCATAAGTAGAGAAGTAGTTCAAGAAAATTTGGAAAATTTATTAGAAAATGCAGTAAAAATATCAACAGAAATTGAGGATAGCCTTACTCGATTAGAACAATATAGTCCAAGTGAAGAAACAATGAAAACATCATTGAATTTAATTTTTACCAAAAAGGGAAATCAAGTACAAAAAACTTTAAATTCAATAGATACAGCTAACACAAATCAACAAACAAAGCAAGGCTTATTACCTTACCTATTAGCAAGAAAATCAAAACAATTAGACGAAAGGTTAATAATGCTAGCTAATCAAGGCATAGACTTAGATAAAATTACGAATTCTATGCCTAGAATAGCCAAAATAGATATAGACGAATTACAAAAAAGAATAGATGTATTGCAAGGAAATGAGTATTATGGAGTTCCAATAATAGGAACAATAAATGCAATAGAAATTCTTTTGAAAAATACAGCAGACGAGATGAATTTTATTTTTGCGGGACTAAAAGAATATGAAGTAAATGATGAAACTAAAAATAGATGTTTAAAACTAATGGCAACAGCAAGAGGAAAAGAAATAATATCTATTGTAAAATCATTAGAAAATCATGACATAAGTAAAGCAACAGGAAAGTATGCAATAGATGAGCTTTTAAATAGTAGACCAGAAGTAACAGAGGGAGTACTTACAGTACTTGAAAAGCATAACATAAGTCATCAACTAATAGAAGCCTCTTTAAGACAATTAGTAAAATTAAATGTAAGTCCTAGGAGAATTGACCAAACCTTTACTGCATATGAAAAACATGGAATAAGCCAAGAAACAATTGAAAGAACCATACCACATTTAAATAGTGTAAGGGCAGATGAAGTAGATGATACACTTACAGCAGTGCTAGGTTATGGGGTAACTTTAGAAGCAGTTGAAAAAAATATAAACCTATTATCAGAAGCTAACTCACAAGATGTACAAGATAAGCTTAATAATTTAAAAACAAATGGATATTATGAAATAGGACCAAGTGCAGTAGAAAGCTGTATGCTAATATTGTGGAACAATGAAGTAGACGAAATAAAAGCAATATTAAAAGTATTTAAGGACAATAATATAAGTCAGGAAAAACTTGAAGAATATTTAGTAATAGTTGCATTTGAAAAATCAAATGAAATAGAAGAAATATTCACAACCTTAAAAGAATACAACCTAGACTATGACACAATAGATGGATGCTTGCGACTAATGTCTACACATAAAGGAAGCAACATAATTGATATAGTAAATGTTCTAAAAAAACATGAAATAAGTAAAGGAACCATTGAAGGAGCATTAAAACCTTTAATAAGAAATATTTCAACAGATGTAGATGATATGTTAACAACATTAGAAGCACATAAAATAAGTCAAAAAACAATAGAAGATTCTTTAAAATTATTAGCAGAGGGATATGTAAAAAAGGACAAAGTTAATAAAGTGCTTAATGCTTATGAAAAACATTATATCAGTCATGAAGCAATAGAAAATGCAATATCAGGATTAGGGAAAGCAAAAGTAGATGAGGTTGATAGAACACTAACAATATTAATAAATAGTGGAATAACTTTAGAATCAATTCAAAATGCCTTAAATTCATTATCAGCGTCAAGAGCAGATGATGTAGAAGCAAGATTAAATGTATTACAAAACAATGAATATTATAAAATTCCAATCGATGCTATAGATGGATGTATATCAGTTGTAACAAGGAACACACCAGAAGAAATGACAGCAATATTAAAAGTATTACATGATAATGAAATAAAAGAAGAAGCGGTTAAAAATTGTTTATCATTACTAGCATACGGAAACGAAAAAACAGTTACAAGAGTACTAGAGATAGCTACAAACCATGGAATAAATATTGAAGATTGTATGATTTTACTTATGACAAAAGACCCAGAAAGAATAGAAAGAAATTTAGTAGAAATTGAAAGCTTAGGAATAAGTAGAGAAGCAATATTGAATTGTTTATCAATAACTGGGGCAAATGATTTTGAAACTATGAAAGAAGTAGCAAAAGCAGTAAGAAAACACAACATAGGATTAGACGCTATTGAAAATTGTTTATCAGCACTAAGTGCGGGAGATGCAAAAGATGTAGACAAAACATTAACTCTGTTACAAAATGAAAAAGTAAGAACAAGTAGTATTGAGAGAGCTTTATCATTTTTAGCCTTAGTTAAAAGTCCTAAAGTTGAAGCATTTATAACCAAACTAAAAAATCATAATGTAGATTTAAGAAGAGCACTTAATAATAATTTAAATGCAATAGTTAAAGTAGATATTGATGAAATGGATGGAATGCTTGATATATTAGTTGCAGAAGGACTTCCAATAGAAGAAAACATTGGTATATTATCATACACAACAGAAAAAAGACTAGGAGAAATTGTTGATTTGATGAAAAGAAACAAAGTACCAGATGAAACTATTGCAAAAGAACTTAAAAGTAGTGTAAGAGATGATGGAAAATTAGGAATAAAAATAGAAGACGTATTTTCAGAAACAACTAATCTAGAAGACAGAAATAATCAAGTAAAAAAAGTTAGAAAATATATGCGACTAATGGGAATGATGGGAAAACACTATACAAGGGAAGAAGTAGAAAGTCTTTGCGAAGCAAAAAATATAACTGTTAGAGAATTTGTTGATGGTGTAATGTGCAGTGGAATGTATGGCAGTATGAGGAAAAGAAAAAACGGTATTTCTGACTTGTACTATGAAAGAATAATGCAAGGAAAAAGCGTATATATTGGACCACCAAAGCCAATAGATAGAGATTACTTAGAAGAACATGCTGAGGAAGTTCTAAAACTTGCAGATATTGCAGCAAGAAGATATTTACAGACTAGGCAAACACCAGATAAAGACGAGCTTGCAGGATTAGCAATGGAAATAATTATGAACAAATGTGGAAACTTGGTAGAGAATTTACAAGACTATCCTAGCGCGCTAAGAGGTTCAATAGTAAGTAGAGCATCAAAATATCTATATTCAGTAGTTGACCAAAATAGAACAATATCAATAACACAAAGATTTGTAAGGGATGGAAAAGAAGTTATAAAAGATAATGAATATTCGCATGATGTGAATGGTGAAAATGCATATGAACCAGATGAAGAACTAAGAGAACTTGTTGATTACGAAAAAGCCGAATTTTCACAAGATGAAACAGAGATTATGGAATATATGATTAGACTTATAGAAGAAGGTGAAGCAGATGATTTATATTCTAAAATTGCAGAAAGCTTTGGAATGGACGAAGATGAAGTTTTAGAAAATATAGCTAGCATAAGAAAAAAGATGATACAAAAAGGAATTGTAAGAGAAAATGAAATAAGAGGCGGCTTTGAGTTTAATAGAGGCGAATATGAAGAGGATGACGAAATACCAATGTTTGAAGATGGACAGTCAGGGGTTGATACAGAAGACTTTGACATGTAGATAACACAGTATAATAATATAATATAAAAAAATGTCAAACGTAAATTTCATTTCAAAAAGCCAGATGGCGATAAGTGAAAGGAAAATAAATGGAATATTTAAAAAAATATGGAATTACAGATGAGCAAATAGAAAAAATTAAAAAGAATTATAGTGTAGAAATATGTGAATTTTTATCAAAAAATAGCCAGTTTGTAGAAAACACAATAAATTATTTGTATTCTGAAAATATAAAATGTATTTATTGGCTTATGATAAACAATATAAAAATATTTTTAGAAACACAAGTAGCATTAAAAAGAAAAATAGAAGAATTCAAAAAGTATGGATTGAGTATAAAAGAAATACAAATGGAGTTATTACAGGAAAGATAGAAGAAAAAAATGAAAATATTTATATATATGTAAAAGGATTAGAAATAAATGATATAGAACATAGAGGAGAATATTATTTTAAAGTTGATGATAATACGGATTTATTATATAGTTGGGGATACAGCGAAAAATCTTTTTTAGATTTAGAACCAGGACTAACAATCTGCATTACTTCAACAGGTAAAATAATAAAAAGTACAGGTCTAATAACTAGAGTACCAAAGATTCAGTTGCTAGAAAATATAGAGTAAGATATATTTATATTGTTTTAAATGTTATTTGATAGTAAATTCTTGAACGTAGTTTACATAACAATAAAAAGCCCGCATTAATCAAAATGTAAAAACAATAAATGAAAATGGAAATATAAGAGATGAAATTGCAACTTATGAATATAAATTTAATGTAATAACTGATGAAGATGTTGCAGAGCTTGACGAAACAGAATATGAACTAAAAAAATTCAATTAGGAAAAAATATATAAATATTATTAAATATAAAAATCATTGAAGTATATATATTCAATGATTTTTTTGACTATATTACTTGAAAAAAAACAAAAAATAATATATAATAGAACGAAGTTTAAAAGGAAAATTTGCTATTTAGAAAATAGCTATTTTCATGTAAAGAAGTATGTTATTTAAATAATAATAGGTAAAATACAACATTTTATAAAATAAGTGGAGGAGCATTAAAAGTGTTAGTTAATGAGGGGATATTAAAAGAGTTAAAAACATATGTTACAGAGCAAACTTTAGAAAAGGCAGAAGAATTACATAAAAATGAAAAAGTTTTAATAAAAAAGATTAATTACGAAAACAATAATAACTACACAATAAACGCCGAAGTAGAAGGAAGACTTGACAAATATCAAACGAAAATAGAAGTTAAAAACTCTGAACTTAATAATGTTAATTGTACCTGTCCAGATTATGAATCTACTTATGGAACTTGCAAACATATACTTGCAACAGCATATGAAGTAAATAGCAGTGAAAAATATAAAAGAATATTTAACATAAATAATAATGAAAAAATAGTTCAACCAAATGCAGATAGTGAGAAATATAGAATATATAGACAAATGATAAGCTCATTTTATGAAGAAGAGCAAAATGAAGAACAAATAAAAATGAATACAACAGGAGATATACTAATAAATCCAAAATTAATATATAACTATAATTCCAAAGAATTAAAAGTAGACTTTAAAATTGGAAATGAAGATAAAAAAATGTACAAATTAAAGAACTTAGTTGAATTCTACGATAAAATGCAAGAAAATAAAACATTTAAATATGGAATGAAACTAGAATTTGTACATACAAAAGAAGCATTTAACAAAGAATCACAAAATATATTAGACTTCATATTAAAATATGCAGAAATAATAAAATATGCAAATGAAAGTACAAGCACATTTTATACAAGTTTATTAAACACTTCATACATAGTACTTTCAAACACAGGACTTGACGACTTTTTCCAAGCTATGAAAAACAGTTCCTGTATATTTGAAAATGAATATGGGGAAAATGAACTAAAGTTTATTGACAACGAACCAGACATAAAATTTGAAATAAAAGAAAAAGGAAATTCAGAATTTATAATAACAACAGATACAGACGTATTTGACTACACAGTAATTCCTGGCAAAAAATACATCTATTTTTTTCAACACAATAAAATATATAGATGTAGCAAAAAGTTTGAAAAAACAGTATTAAAATTAATAAATATATTTAAAATAAATTTAGCGAAAGAAATAATATTTAAAAAAGACGAATTTGCTGACTTTCATTCAGTAATATTTCCAACTATGAAGGAATGCTTTTCATTTGATAAGGTTGATAAAGAAGAAATTGAAAAGTATATGCCAGAAAGCTTAATAGTAAAGGCTTTTCTTGACATAAATAAATCAAATTACATTACAGTAGACTTAAAATTTCAATATAAAGATACTGAATTTAATCCATTTGTAAATGATGAGCAAGATATTCCAAGAAATGCAATAGAAGAGTCAAAAGCTCTAGACATGTTCAAAAATGCAGGATTTATGCTAGATATAGCAAATAACAAATTAATGTTAGCAGATGAAGAAAAAATATATAACTTTTTAAAATATAATATAGAGAGTTTTATATCAAAATTTGAAGTATTAGCGACAGAGCGATTTAAAAATCGACAAATTAGAGAACCAAAAGTAAAAACTATTGGTGTAAAAATTGAAAACAACTTATTAAATATAGATGTATCTGAGTTAAATTTCGACAAACAAGAACTTGAAAATATAATGAAAAATTATAAACTAAGAAAGAAGTTTTATAGACTTAAAAATGGAGAATTTATTGACTTAGAAGAAAATAAAACTTTAGATACACTTGAAAAAATAGCAGAGAGCGCAGATATAAGCTATAAAGAACTTGCAACAGGAACAGTGCATTTACCAATATACAGAAGTTTATACTTAGATAAAATATTAAAACAAAATGAAATAGTAGTAAAGCAAACTAGTGAATACAAAAATTTAATTGACGATGTTTATAATAGGCAGATTATTGATAAGTATGAAATACCAAGAAATCTAAATGCTAATCTACGTGAATATCAAAAGATAGGATATAACTGGTTAAAAACACTTGATGAATATAAATTAGGTGGAATTTTAGCAGATGACATGGGGCTTGGAAAAACAATTCAATTGTTAGCTATTATTCTTGATTATGTTGAAAAAGCAGAAAAAAAATTACCTAGTTTAGTAATTTGTCCAAGTTCACTTGCTTTAAATTGGCAGGAAGAAGCAAAAAAATTTGTACCAACTCTAAGAACAATAGTAATATCTGGAAAAATGGAAGATAGGCAAAAACAAATTGAAAAAATAAAAGACTATGACTTGGCAATAACTTCATATGATTTATTAAAAAGAGATATTGAATTTTATAAGGAATATAATAATACTTTTAAATACATAATTGCAGATGAAGCACAATATATAAAAAATAGCAATACAAAAAACGCAAGAGCAATAAAAGAAATAAAAGGACAAACTAGATATGCTCTTACTGGAACACCTATTGAAAATTCACTTTCGGAACTATGGTCAATCTTTGACTTTATTATGCCAGGATATTTATTTTCATATACAAAATTCAGAACACATTATGAAGCTCCAATAATAAAGGATAGTAATGAAGATATCTTAAGTAGACTAAGGACAATAATTGAGCCATTTATACTAAGAAGAGCTAAGGAAAAAGTTTTAACAGAATTACCAGATAAAACAATAACTATTTTGAATAATGAAATGGAAGGCGAACAACAAAAATTATATTTATCATATATGCAAAATGCAAAACAGGAAGCTAAAAATGAGATTGAAGCAAACGGTATTGAAAATAGTCAAATAAAAATATTATCACTACTTATGCGTTTGCGTCAGATATGTTGTCATCCAAGTTTATTTATTGAAAACTACAATGGTGAAAGTAAAAAATTAAATCAATGTATAGAAATAATTAGAGATGCAGTATCTGGTGGACACAAGATATTATTATTCTCAGTATATACATCAATGTTTCCTTTTATAGAAAATGAATTAAGGGAACAAGAGATAAGATATTTTAAACTAACAGGACAAACTAAAGTATCAGACAGAATGGATTTAGTAAATGAATTTAATGACAATGATGATGTTAAAGTATTTTTAATATCACTAAAAGCTGGTGGTACAGGACTTAATCTAATTGGTGCAGATATGGTAATTCATTATGATCCTTGGTGGAATTTATCTGCTGAGAATCAAGCAACAGATAGAACATATAGAATTGGACAAAAACGAAATGTTCAAGTATACAAACTAATAACCAAAAATTCAATAGAAGAAAAGATATACAATTTACAAGAAAAGAAAGCAAAGCTTGCTGACAGTATGCTTTCAACTAAAGAGACATTTATTAGTAAACTTAGTAAGGAAGAAATTATGGACTTATTTGAGTAAATTGGAATACAAATTGAAGGGAAGGAGGAAGATTTGAAAGAATATATTACTGTAATTGGTGGTGGACTTGCTGGTGCAGAAGCTGCATACCAAATAGCAAAACAAGGAATACCAGTACACTTATATGAAATGAAACCATATAATTATTCTCCAGCACATAATAATGAAAATTTAGCAGAAATAGTATGTAGTAATTCTTTTAAATCAAACCTACTTACTAACGCATGTGGACTTTTAAAGGAAGAACTAAGAAAATTAGACTCACTTTTAATAAATACTGCTGATAATTGTAAAGTACCAGCAGGACAGGCATTAGCTGTTGATAGAGAACAATTTGCTAAAAAAATAACAACTGTATTAGAAGAGGAAAAACTAATAAAAATAATTAGGAAAGAAGTTAAAAGCAAATATAATGATGAAGATAATTCAATAAATTTATCCACAAAAACTGAAGAAAATGTGGAAAGCAGAAGTAAAAAAGTAGAAGAGAATATTTATATTGAAGACATGATAGAAGATGGAATAGTAATAATTGCTACAGGACCATTGACTTCAAATTCTTTATCAATAGGAATACAACATTTAATAAAAGAGGATGAACTTCATTTTTATGATGCACAAGCTCCAATTATAGAAAAAGATAGTATAAATTTTAATATAGCTTTTTATGGAAATAGATATGAGCAAGAAAAGAAGAAAGACGAAACATTAGAAGAGTGGACAGAAAGAATTAATAATAAACAAAATGTTACAGAAACTAATATAAAACTAAATCAACAAAAAAAAGATAATATATCAAAATTAAGTGAAGATAATAGTTATATAAATCTTCCTATGAACAAAGAAGAATACGAAAATTTTGTAAATGAGTTAATCAATGCGGAAGTTGTAACTTTAAAAGAATTTGAAAAAAGAGAGATATTTGAAGGATGTATGCCTATTGAAATAATGGCAAAAAGAGGACGTGATACATTAAGATTTGGACCATTAAAGCCAGTAGGATTTGATGATCCACGAACAGCAAAAAGACCATATGCAGTAGTACAATTAAGGCAAGACAATAATAAAGCAACATTATATAACATAGTAGGATTTCAAACTAATTTAAAATTTGGAGAGCAAAAAAGAGTATTTGAAATGATACCAGGATTAGAGAATGCAGAATTTGAAAAGTATGGAGTAATGCATAGAAATACATTTATAAATTCACCTAAATTATTAGATGATACATATAATTTAAAGATAAATAACAATGTCTATTTTGCAGGACAAATAACAGGAGTTGAAGGTTATGTTGAATCTATTTCTTCTGGATTAATAGCAGGGGTGAATGCAGTAAAAATGTATCAGCATAATTATCTAAAAAAAGACAAAATAAATATTTCAAAAGGGATTTTAGAAAAGAAAGGAAAAACAAAAGAAGATAACAAAATTGAATTTCCAGAAGAGACAATGATTGGAGCATTAGCAAAGTACATATCATCACCAAATGACAGTTTTCAACCAATGAATGCAAACTTTGGAATAATGCCAGAACTTGAAGGGCCCAGAATAAAAGACAAAAAACTTAGATATCAAAAAATAGCAGAAAGAAGCCTAAAACACTTTAATAATAAATAATTTGAAGTCGCATTTTGCGACTTTATTATTTTAATAAATTATATTTACACTAATGTCATGATTGTGGTATAATAGGAAAGTAAAATTTAATGACATAGAGAGATAAAGGAAACAATATGGAAATACTAACAAAAATAGAAACATACTTTTTTATATTTATAATATATTCATTATGTGGCTGGATAATAGAAGAGATATTCTGTTCAATAATAGAAAAGAAAATTGTAAATAGAGGATTTTTATTAGGACCAATTTGTCCTATATATGGTATAGGAGGCATAGGAATGACTTTAGCTCTAACACGATTTGCTGAGTCACCTTTTGTCGTATTTTGTATGGCGATAATATTAGCTGCAGTCTTAGAATATATAACAAGTTATATAATGGAAAAATTATTTAATGCAAGATGGTGGGATTATTCAAATGAAAAATTAAATTTGAATGGGAGGATATGTATTGAAACATTAATACCATTTGGAGTATTTGGACTAATAGTAATATATGTATTTAATCCTTTTATATTTAAAAACTTAGGAAAAACACCAGATTTAATAAAACATATAGTAACAGCAATTCTATTTACTTTAACAGTAATTGATATTATAGTGTCAGTATGTGTTATATCAAAAGTAACTAAAACAGCTGATAGGATAAGTAAAGAAACAAAAAAAGATGATACAAATGAAATAACAAAACAAGTAAAAAAAGAATTACAAAAAACACTTAGTGGAAAAAGACTTGTAAACGCATTTCCTAATTTTACAACTCTTAAACGTAAAGTAAAAATAGCAGTAAAGAAAACTACAAGAAAAGGCAAAGTTGTAATTGAAAAAAGCAAAGATGTAGTAAAAAAAGCAGAAAAAAGTATAGCAAGTAATGATAAGAAAGCAAAAAAAGATAAGAATAAATAAAATAAATTCTAAGAGCAATATAATTTAAAAAAGATATTATCAAAAAACTACAATAACAAATAGATTTAGGAGGCTAGATATTATGTATGAAACCTGGGACGAGCTTGAAAAAAGTATTATTGACTGTAAAAAATGTAAATTATGTACAGGGAGAACAAACATAGTATTTGGGACAGGAAACAAAAATGCAGATATAATGTTAATAGGTGAGGGACCAGGCGCAGATGAAGATAGAGAAGGAGAACCATTTGTAGGAAAAGCAGGAATACTTATGAACCATGCTTTTGCTGGAATTGAAATAAAAAGAGAAAATTTATATATTGCAAACATTGTAAAATGTAGACCACCTAAAAACAGGGTACCAGAGAAAGATGAAGCTACTGCTTGCTTGAATTATTTGAGAAATCAAGTAATTTTAGTAAATCCAAAAATCATAGTATTACTAGGAAGTACAGCATTAAAAAATATTTTAGGAGATGAATATAAGATAACATCGAGTAGGGGAAAGTGGGTGCAAAACAAGGAAATATTATATTTTCCAACATGGCATCCAGCAGCTCTACTAAGAGACGAATATAAAAAAATAGAATTTTGGAAGGATTTAAAAGAAGTAAAAAATAAAGCAAAAGAAATGAATTTAGCAATATAAAAAGTATAATTGGTATATTAAATTATGAAATATACCAATTTTTCAAGCAAAGAAAGGAAAAAAGTTATGAAAATAGAAGAGATAAGAAATTATTGTTTGAATTGTGTAAATAAGCCATGTAGTAACAAAGGATGCCCACTAGGAAACGATATACCAACATTTATACATGAAGAGGATACTAAAAAAGCATTTGAGGCCATTTGCAAAACTACAGTACTTCCAGCACTTTGTGGGAAAATTTGCCCGCATACAAAACAATGTCAAGGTTCATGTATACGTGGAATAAAAGGTGAAAGTGTATCAATAGGCGAGATAGAAAGTTATATTGGAGATAAAAGTTTAAAAGAAGGCTATCAAATTCCAAAAGAAATAGAAGAAAGACTAACAGATAAAAAGGTTGCAATAATAGGGAGTGGACCAGCAGGACTTACATGTGCAGCATTTTTAGCAAAAAAAGGAATACATGTTAAGATATATGAAAAGCACTCAAAATTAGGAGGACTTTTAGTATATGGAATACCTGACTTTAGACTAGATAGAAAAATTGTACAAGATACAATAGAAAAGATACTTGAATTAGGAATAGAATTTGAAACCAATAAGGAATTAGGAAAAGATATAAGCTTGCAAAAGCTTACAAAAGAATATGATGCAGTATGTTTAGCAATTGGTGCAAATGAACCTAATATAACACTAGAAGGAAAAAATGTACTAAGTGGCAATAAATTATTAGAAGAGATAAATGCACAGTTAGACAATAAAAATAAAGTACCAGAAGACACAAATAAACAGTCAAATGATAAATCAAAAGTAGATATTTTAGAAAATCAAATTCCAGATTTTAGAGGAAAAAAAGTTGCAGTAAGCGGTGGAGGAAATGTTGCAATGGATGCTTCAAGAACTTTAGTAAGATATGGCGCAGATGTTACTGTAATATATAGAAGAGCAGAAGAACAAATGCCAGCAGAAAGAAAAGAAATAGAAGAGGCAAAAGAAGAGGGAGTAAAATTCTTGTTTTTAAATAATATAGTATCAGTAGATAGTAAAAATAACAAAATAGAATGCATAAAAACAGAACTTATACAAAAAGAAGGAGAAACAAGGTTATCTCCAGTAGATATAGAAGGCAGCAATTATATAATGGATATGGACTATGTAATACTTGCAACAGGATCAAAAGTAGATACAAAGTTGATTGAAAGAGAGAAAATTGAAACTGACAAATATGGATATGCTAGGGTAGATAACACTCATAAAACTTCAAGAGAAAAAGTGTATGCGGTTGGAGATTTGATTGGAACTAAAGCAACGGTAGCATTTGCAGCACGAAGTGGACGAGATACAGCTGAAAGCATAATTGAAGATTTCTTGAGAACATAAAGTAAATTATAGAAATAATAAATTAAAAATGAACTAATTTTAATATAATCACAAAAATATCTAAAAACATAAAGGATTTTTATTATATTAAAATAACTAGTTCATTTTTTTACATTATTACATAAAATTAGCTTTAATGTAAATAATATAAAGGTAAATAATTAGTGAAAATTACAAAAATGTCATAATCTTTTAATACGTTTGTTACACACTATTCCAAAATATAGTGTATAATAAAAAAGTACTTATAACTAAGGAGTAAAATTTTAATGAATACAATAGAAAATGAATTAATTAAAAATGGAATAAAAATAGTAGGAAAAATAGATAATAACACTGCAAACCATATAGTAATGTATGTTGCACAAGCACTATGTTCAAACTTTCCAGAATTAAAACTAAACTATAATACATTATGTATGAACATTGCAGGTATTCAAATGTATATGGCAGAAATGGATAATACAACTTCAGGAGCTTGCTATTTCTATAAAAATGCATCCTTATATTTTAGACAAGGACTAAATCTAGAACAAATAAGAAATCTAGCTGTACATGAATGTATCCATCATATTCAAGAAATAAAAACACAAAAAGGTGAATTACGTAAGATGGGGTTATGCACATACACCAGCGGAAAAGCTTACGGAAATGCACTAAACGAAGCATCAGTACAAATGATGTCAGCATTTGCAACAGGAGAAAGATTTGAAAGAGTAACCTACTATGGAATAACACTTCCATCAGATAGTCCAAATTGTTATTCATTGATATGTAATTTAATGAAACAAATAGGATATTTAACAGGATTTTCAGTATTATTTAAAAGCACAATTTACTCAGATGATTCTTTTTATAAAAAATTAAAAGAAATAGTTGGAGAAAGGAAGGCTTTTAAGATACAGGAAAATTTTGAAAAAATATTAGAAACAGAGGAAAAAATAGCACAAATTCATTTAAAAATTCAACATGAAGAATTAGGATATAGAAAATTCAAAAAATGTACAGATGATATAGAAAAACATAAATTAACTTTACAAAAATATTTTCTAGACACACAAGACACTATAATAACATCATTCTTTGATACACAAATTAACACAATTACAAATGTTAGCCAAATTGAAGACTTTAGAAAATATTTATATAGTTTCACAAATCTAATTGGAACAACGCCAACATATGACTTCTTTAATGATTATTATATTAAAAAGATGAGTGAATTAGATGTACTATATGAAAAAATCACTAATAATGTAAGTCTAACAGTTACAAAAAAATCAAAATTACAAACTATATTACAAACAATTAGAAAATTCATTACAGGAAGAGAAGTTGAATACGATAAAAATTAAGGTTATTGAAAACTTAATTTGAATAACTACAATTAAAAAATAAATAATTATAAAAACACAGCAAAACATAATATGAAGTAAATTTAAATTATTAAAAATAACAATTAAAGTTTACTTCAAAGGTTAGCTGTGTTTTATGTTAAAAGATATATTACAATAAAAATCTATTTATAAAGATTTACTAATAATCTATATAAAATAATTAATATAAAGATTTATGCACTTTCTATCGAATTATAATACTCATCTAATAGTTTTGTAACTTTGATATTTAAAGCTTTTGCTATAGCACATATTTCATAATCAGAAACAGTTCTAGTACCAGTTTCAATATCATAAATCGAATTTGCTGGAATATCATAGCCCATTATCATTAATTTATCAGACAATTGTTGTCTTGACATATTATATTTATTTCTAAAGTCTTTAATTACCAAGCCTGTTATATTTAATTTTCCATTTAAAACACTATAATTTTTTGCATTTGCCATGTATAAAAATCCTTTCTAAAATGATAAAATATAATTAAGTAAAAATTTATGGAAATTTTTTACTTAATATACTAATTTTAACATTTAGTTAGGATATTGTTTTGAGGACAGACGGAATTTATTATATAAAAGTATTAAATTATAATGAATGTAAATTTTATTTTGTTTAATGCTATATTTAAGGCTTTTTTATTTAAATATATTAGAATTTTAAAATATAACAATTGGCACAATTATTTTTTTCAACTACAGATTT
>CATKDT010000041.1 GCA_949746675.1 uncultured Clostridia bacterium | reverse complement strand
ATGGAGACTTAATGGCAAGTACAACTGTAGAAGTAACAGGCATAGTACCAGCAGTAGAATTCTCACCAAATGGAAGTGATGAGTGGAGGAAAGAACACTCAACAAGAATAACAGTAAAAGAAACAGGAGAAAGAGTAACAAGTCTAAAATATAAGTGGACAACAAGCAAAGCAAATCCACCACAAATAAGTGAATTTACTGAAAACTGTCCATCAGATAATATAATAACAGGCAAAGACTTTACAGGAACTTATTATTTGTGGATATTATTAACAACAGAAACAGGAAAAACAAATATCTGTGGAAGTGAAGGATTTAATTTTGACAATGAAGCACCAAAAGTGCAACTAACGTCAACACCAACAACAGAAACTTCATTTATACTAGAAGTCCTTTCTAAGGATGAATTTAGTGGAATAAAAAAATGTGAGTTATATATAAACGGAGAAACTATAGAAACACTTGATATAATTAATGGAAAAGCAAAATATACTTATACTGGAACTTTACCACAATCAAATTTAATTTGTAGGGTAGTTGTTGTAGATACTGCTGGAAATATTGGTGAAGATGAATGCAACTCTAGAACGTTACTTTATACATGGAAAATTAGAAGAATAGTAAAAGATGCTGTTTGGAGACTGGATGGTCCAATAGATACTACTGAGGAGATTTGGGGATATCCTTCAAATAACTGTAGTTATTGGAATTCTAAACCAGATTTTGATTATACAACTGGAACATTTACTCCTACTGATGGTATGTGTACATGTAAGCAAATGCTTGGAAGGTGGAAGATACTTAATCCTAGTTCGACGAGTTACTTAACATATTTTTATCAAGATATTGGAGGAGGTCCTAGTTCTGAATCATATAAGGTAAAGAAGTATACTGTAGTTAAAGTCTCTAATGCAGTTTGGGGAGACTGGGAAGAAATTCAAAGTACAGATGCTAATGCATACCCTAAGAGTGGAGTTGAATCGAAAAGGGAATATTCATATATAGGTTTAAAATAAAATTATAATTAAAGGGATTAAAATGCCTATATAGTTGGAAAATGAAAAAATATTTAAATCAATTATATCCATTGACTATAATATCCTAACCTGCTATAATAATACAAAAACAATGAGAAGGCGAAGAAAATGAAATTACATATAGTATTAGTAGAACCTGAGATACCACAAAACACAGGAAACATAGCAAGGACATGTGCAATACTAGGAGCAAAGCTACATTTAGTACATCCACTAGGATTTAAAGTAGACGAAAAATCGGTAAAAAGATCTGGGTTAGATTATTGGGACAAACTTGCAATAGAAGAGCACAAGAACTTTGAAGAATTTTTAGAAAAATATAAACCAGAAGAAAACAACATGTTCTTTGCAACAACAAAAGCAAAACATATATATTCAGATGTAAATTATAGTAGTATGGATGAAGTATTTTTACTATTTGGGAAAGAAACGAGGGGGCTTCCAGAAAGCACATTATTAAAATATATAGATAAAACAATTAGAATTCCAATGAGAGAGACACTTCGTTCACTAAACTTATCAAACTCTGTAGCTATCATAACTTATGAAGTATTAAGACAAAAGAACTTTGAGAGATTGGAAGGAATTTCTACATATTTTGATGAGGATTTAATATAATGAATAATGATTTTTCGAAAATATTTATGACATACAAAACTATTATATAAAAATATATTATAATACAAAGATGGACGCTATAAAAAGCGTCCATTATACATTTATTAAATAATTTATAAATCCTTTAACTAAGTTAAACTATTCTTCACAATTTTCATCACAATTCTTTTGGTTTTCAGGAACAATAATATTTTGATTATTTTTTTCCTCAACGACTTCAAAACTTAAGTTATCCTTAACTTCAGATATATTCAAATCCTTAGGATTTCCCTTAACAATTTCTATTTTAACACTTTTCTTTTCTTCATTATTAACAAACTCTTCCATCACAATATTCCTTTCATTTATTTTACCTATTTATTATCTGTGACTTTTCTAAAACTATGCCTAACAAATTATATGTATTTTATATCATAACAAAATAAATAATTCAAGGAAAAATAAAAAAAATGTGGAAATATACAAATATTTATGATATACTCATAAAAGCTAAAAACTAGTAGAATAATACTTAAATATTGCTAACAGAGTAATTATAAAACAAAGGGGTAATATATGGGAGACGATAAGGCGAAAGGAATAATAGAAGCAATACTATTTGCAACGGGCAGATGTATCAAATTTGGAGAATTAATAAATATTCTTGAGTTAAACTCTGACACAATAAATAGACTAATAAGTGAAATGCAAATAGAATATGAAAATGAAAATCGCGGAATACAGATAGTTAGAGTAGAAGATGGATTTACTTTAGCTTCTAAAACTGAGTATCACGAATATTTATATCCAGCTTTAGACAAAAGAATAAAGCCAACATTATCCCAGGCTTCATTAGAAGTATTAGCAATAATAGCATATAATCAAAGAATAACAAAAGCTGATATTGAAAACATTAGAGGAGTAGACTCAAGTGCATCAATTTACAGACTAACAGAATATAATCTAATAGAACAAGCAGGAAAAGCAGATTTACCTGGAAAGCCAATGACATACAGAACAACAGAGGATTTCTTAAAAATGTTTGGACTAAGGAGTTTGAAAGAACTTCCTAAGCTTCCAAAATATAAATTAGATAGTAATAGACAAATTGTAATAGATGATATTGAGGATTTATTTGAAGAAACTAACAAAGAAAATGAAAATGATATAAAATATGAGGCTCCAATGCCGAGTGAGAACATCATACAAAATAAAAAATTAAAAGAAAAGGAGACCAATATAAATGAATGATAATTTTGTAAAAGAGATAACTAATATGGAAGATGACTTTGCACAGTGGTTTACAGATGTTGTAATAAAAGCAGAGTTAGTAGATTATACAGAAGTAAAAGGATTTATTGCATATAGACCATATGGATTTGCAATATGGGAAAGAATAAGAGATTATGAAGATGCGGAATTTAAAAAAAGAGGAGTGCAAAATATAGCACTACCAATGCTAATGCCAGAACATTACTTAACTACTGAAAAAGACCACGTTGAGGGATTTGCTCCAGAAGTAGCTTGGGTAACAAAAGGTGGAGAAAAAGAATTAGAAGAAAAACTATACATACGTCCAACATCAGAGCCACTATTTTGTAGAATGTATTCAAAATGGCTAAAATCATGGAGAGAGTTACCATTTCTATACAATCAATGGTGTAACGTACTAAGGTGGGAAAAAGAAACAAGACCAATATTAAGAAGTAGAGAATTTTACTGGCAAGAAGGACACACAATTCATGCAACAGAACAAGAAGCGATAGAATTAACACTAGAAATGTTAGATGTATATGCAGATACTATAGAAAATTTACTAGCAATTCCAGTATTAAAAGGAAAGAAAACAGAATCTGAAAAATTTGCAGGAGCAGTTGATACATATACAGTTGAAACTTTAATGCTTGATGGACGTGCAATACAAGCAGGAACTTCACATTATCTTGGACAAAACTTCACAAAACCATTTGGAGTAAAGTTCCAAAATAAAGAAGGAAAAGAGGAATTTGCATATCATACATCTTGGGGAACATCAACTAGATTACTAGGTGCACTAATAATGGCACATGGTGATAATAGAGGCTTAAAAATACCACCAAAGGTAGCACCAATTCAAGTAGTTATAGTTCCAGTAGCAACAAACAAAGAAGGCGTAATTGAAAAAGCAACTGAAATGTATAACTCACTAAAAGCATATAAAAACACAAGAGTAGAGATTGATTTAAGAGAACAATATTCTCCAGGATACAAATTCAACTATTGGGAAATGAAAGGTATTCCAGTGAGAATTGAAATTGGACCACGTGATATTGAAAATGGACAATGCATAGTAGTTAGACGTGATACACTTGAAAAGATGACTGTTAAGTTAGATGAATTAAATGAAACAGTATCAAAATTGTTAGTAGATATTCAACAAAATATGTATAATATGTGTAAAGAAGTACGTGTAAAAAGAACAAACGTGGCACATAATATGGAAGAATTTGAAAAAGAGATTAATGAGAATCAAGGATATATTAAAGCAATGTGGTGTGGAGACCCAGAATGCGAAGAAAAGATACATGAAATTACAGGAGCAAAATCAAGATGTATTCCTTATGAACAAGAACATATTGATGATAAGTGTGTAGTTTGTGGAAAACAAGCAAAAGATATGGTAGTATGGGGTCGCCAATATTAATAAAATTTAAATACGCATAATAAAAGTTATGCGTATTTATTGAATAAAAGGGAGAACAATTTATTAACAGAAAATGTAGTAGATTTGAGTTAATTTTAATGAGGAGCACAAAATGAATTACAGAATTGTAAATGGCTCTATATCTTATGGAGCCGAAACAATAATAGAAAAAATAGATTTTGAAATAAAGGAAAAAGACAAAATTGCCATTGTTGGAAATAATGGAGCTGGGAAAACCACATTATTAAAAGCAATAGTTAATAATGAAATGCTAGAAGAGGGAATAGGTGGAGAAAAGTTTGGAATATATAAACAAGGAAATCCAACATTAGGCTATTTAAAGCAAATAGAATTTGAAAACTCAAATAATACTTTATTAGAGGAAATATTAAAATCATATGAAAACATAATCAAACTTGAAGAAAAAATAAATGATTTGCAAGAGAAAATGCAAAATGAAACTAATGAAGATTTAATAAAAACATATACTGAAAGCCTTGATAAATATGAATTTTATGGTGGATATACATATAAAAAAGAATATGAAATAGCAATAAAAAAATTTGGATTTAAAGATGAAGATAAAAATAAGAGAATTAGTGAATTTTCAGGGGGACAACGTACCAAAATAGCATTTTTAAAATTATTACTTAGTAAGCCAGACATATTATTATTAGATGAACCAACAAACCATCTTGATATTACCACAATAGAATGGCTAGAAACTTATTTGAAAAATTATCCAAAAGCAGTAGTAATTGTCTCGCATGATAGAATGTTTATAGATAAAATAGTAAATAAGGTGTATGAAATAGAATATGCCGAACTTACAGAATATACAGGAAATTATACTTTATTTGAAAAGCAAAAGCGAATGAATTATGAAAAGCAACTAAAAGATTATGAATATCAACAAGCTGAGATAAAAAGACTTCAAGCAATTGCTGATAGATTTAGATACAAGCCAACAAAAGCTAAAATGGCATTATCAAAATTAAAACAAATAGAACACATGACTATTGTAGAAGAGCCGAACAAATATGATTTACGCACATTTCATACAAATTTTAGTATTCCAGTAGAAAGTGGTAAATTAGTATTATCAGCAAAAAAATTGCAAGTAGGATATGACAAGCTACTAGCTGAAATATCATTTGAACTATATAAAGGACAAAAACTTGCAATTATTGGAGAGAATGGAAAAGGAAAGTCAACTCTATTAAAAACACTAATGGGAGATATTCCAAATCTAGGTGGTGAATATGAGTATGGATATCATGTAATAAAAGAATATTTTGACCAACAAATGGATTCTTTAAATCCTAATAACACAGTTTTTGACGAATTCATAAATGAGTTTCCAGGCCTTGGAACTACAAAAGCAAGACAAATTTTAGGAACATTTTTATTTTCAGGAGAAGATGTTTTTAAGGAAATTAAAGTGTTATCTGGTGGTGAAAAAGTACGACTAGAACTATGTAAAATATTAAAAAAACAAGCAAATTTATTACTTCTAGATGAGCCTACAAACCACATGGACATACTAGGAAAAGAAAGCTTAGAGAATATTTTAAAAGAATATAAGGGAACTTTAATATTTGTTACACATGATAGATATTTTGCAAATAAGGTAGCAGACTCAATACTTGCATTTGAAAAAGAAGAGGTTGTATATTTTGATGGAAGTTATGAAGAATATTGTAAGTATAGAGAAAATAAATCTGACGAAAAAATAGTTGAAAAAGAGGATTCAAACTTAGATAAATCAAAAAAATTTAATAACGATGAAAATGTAATAGTCTCTAATAATAAAAACGAAAGTAAATCATATAACGATTATTTTAGAAGGAAAGAGGAGACAAGAAGAAAAAATAAAATTTCTAAGTTAGAGAGTCAAATTGAACAAAAAGAAGCTGAGATAGAACAGATAAAGTATCAAATGTTAGATGAAATTATCTGTACTGACTATGTGAAATTAAAAGAATTACAAGATAAGATACAAAAACTTGAAGGTGAGATAGAACAAAAAATGCAAGAATGGGAAGAGCTTCTTGGGTAATGAAAATTTTAAAAATATGGGATTAATGCAATCTTAAGTATTGACAAATAATAGTAATTATTATATTATTAAAATAACTCAATCTACTAAGTTGAGTAATGAAAAATATCAAAAAGACTAGGAAGCCCGTTAAAACTTTCCTAGTCCTTTTCTTTTGCTATTTACTTAATTGCTTAACTATGTAGTAAATTTTTTGTAACAAAATAAAATTTCATACGTCATATAGTCAAAGGAGGATAAAAGTTATGCAGGATATGGAACAAATATACAAAGAATATTTTGAAACAGTAAATAAATACCTATTCTGTTTAACTCAAAATAATGATATTTCTGAAGAACTTACTCAGGAAACTTTCTATAAAGCAGTGAAGAAAATAGATACATATAAAGGGGAATGTAAAATGTCGGTTTGGCTATGCCAAATAGCAAAGAACTTGTGGTATGACCAATGTAGAAAAAATAAAAAAATCAAAAACACCAATGAAACAGAACTTTTAAATATAGAAGATTTTAGAATATTGGAAGAAGAGGTTATTTCAAATAGTGAAAAATTAGAATTATATAAAAAGATGCAAAAGTTAGATGAAAAAACAAGAGAAGTAATGTATTTGCGAATAACAGGAGAACTAAGTTTTAAAGAAATAGGAGCTATTTTGAATAAAACAGAAAACTGGGCAAGAGTAACATTTTATCGAGGAAAAAACATGTTGAAGGAGAGTGATTAATATGAAAGAAAAGGATTGTAAAATTGTTCAAGACCTATTACCAAACTACATTGAGAAACTAACTAATGAAGAAACAAATGCATACATTGAGGAACATTTAAATACTTGTGACAAATGTAAAAAAGTATATGAAAATATGAAAAAAGATATTGAATTAAATAAAAATAAAAAAGACAACAGAGAGGTAAAGTACATTAAAAAATACAGTAATAAGATGAAAATTTTAAAAGCAATACTATTAGCTATTTTGACAATATATATTATGATTATTGCAAGAAGAATGATTATATTATATACAATTGAAAAAAAGGAACGTGAAAATTTTAACTACACAAATTACTATGTAAAAACTTATAGTTATAGTACAGGAAGATTAAGGATGACAGAAAGTTATCATAAAGATGGAAATTATTTAATGAAAGCTACTAATGAAAATCAAAAAATTACTTGTTATAAAAATAATGATGATTTTGTTGCATTAATAGAAACACCACAAACGAGGAGAGTTAATAAGAATATGATAGTTGCAATAAAAAAGCCTAGACAACCAAGTAATATTATAAAACTTTTTGTAGAATCACATTTTAATACTATAAGTAGTGGATATTGCAATGGAAAAGAATGTTATATTATCAATAATGCAACACTAAATATTGAATGCTATTATGATAAAGAAACTGGAATTTGTATTAGAGAGGTGTGGAAGGCTAGTAGGGAATACTCAAATATAGATTCAAGAACTGACTATGAATATACATTTGATACAGTAAAAGATAGTGATATAGTAAAACCAGAGCTATATGGCAATGAAAAAGAAATGGAGTGGTAGAATTTGAAAATTAAGTATTGACAAATAATAACAATTATGATATTATAAACTTAACTCAAGATAAATCTAAGATGTTGAGTAAAAATAAGTATAAAAAAAGACTAGGAGTTTGAGTCCTAGTCTTTTTTTTGCTAGTTACTTACTTAATTGTTTAATTATGTAGTAAATTATTATAAGTTCTAGTAATTCTAAGATGTTTTTCAATATAAGTTCCTCCTTTCTACCTAAAAATAAGTAGTTAGGCAAGTACATTTTACTACAAAATGGCAGAAAATGTCAATGCGAACATGGAATATATTGGAAAAATAACGAATTATAAAAACTCTTGACATATTCAACAAAATGTTATATTATACAAACAAAAGTTTTGTAGAGGGAGCGAAATATGATTATAAAAGAAAAAGAAGTAAAAGATTATCTAACAAAATCAAAACTAGGAGAATATGCAATAAATCCTTATGTAGGATGCCCTCATAAATGTAAGTATTGTTATGCATCATTTATGAAAAGATTTACAAATCATAAAGAAGAATGGGGAGAATTTATAGATATAAAAAGATGCAATAAACCAATAGATGTAAAAAAGATAGAGGGCAAAAATGTATTTATGTCATCAGTTACAGACTGTTATAACCCATTTGAAGCAAAATATAAAATAACAAGAAGAGTACTAGAGCAACTAGTAAATGTAGAATGTAATTTGCAGATATCAACAAAAAACAAATTAATATTAAGAGATTTAGATTTGCTAAAACAGATGAAAAAGTTAAGCATTGCAATGTCAGTAAATACACTTGATGAAAATTTTAAAAAAGATATGGATAGAGCAAGTTCTATAAATGAAAGATTAGAAACATTAAAAACATTGCATGAAAATAGAATATATACGATTTTATTCATGTCGCCAATTTTTATTGGAATAACAGACTGGAAAGCAATAATTGAACAATCAAAAAATTATATAAGTGAATATTGGTTTGAAGACTTAAATTTAAGAGGGGATTATAAATATAATATATTAAGATATATACAAACTAAATACCCTAAAGTATATCCTATGTATGAAAGAATTTATATAAAAGGTGAAAGAAAAGAATTGTATGATATGGATAATGACATAAAGAACTATTGTAACAAAAACAAAATAAACTACTCAGCATATTTTCATCATGAAGAAGTAATAAAAGAAAATGAAAATAAAAAACTTGGAAAAAATGTAACCTTTTTTGATAATAAGTAACTATATATATATTAAAGTACTTTTAAATAGGAGTTTAGGTCTAAATTGGAAAAAGAAACGATACAAAACTTTAAAGAAAATGAAGTATAAGATATTGAAAAAGTAATCAAAACATATAATTCATATATCTATAAAATTTTGAAAAATAGCATATCAAATGAAGAAGATATTGAAGAAATTCTAGAAGATATATTTACAAATCAATGGAGAAATGCAAAATAATGAAATAAACCTAACAATCGAAAATTAATAAATTTAAAATTACCCCAAAATTCTCTTATATTAGAAAATTAAAATAAACTGCATTATTAGACGAAAATGTTTAATAATGTAGTTTGTTTTCATATAGTATTAAGAACTTGCAATACTAATAGTATAAAAATTATGTTTTCTTACAAAACTGTAAGGTTATTATAAAAAAAATGTGCTATAATGTTAACAAATAAAATGCTAATTTAATATATGGTATGAAAGTACATAGAAAGGAAGAATAAAAAATGCATAAAATACTTATAGTTGAAGACGATAAGAAATTAAGAGGAGAACTCGAAATATTTTTAAATAACAATGGATATGAAGCAGAAAGTTTAACAAAGTTTGATAATACTATAAACGAAATTTTAAGTATAAATCCAAGTCTTGTGTTATTAGACATTAATTTACCAAATGTAGATGGAGAATATATCTGTAAAGAAGTAAGAAAACAATCAAGCATAGGAATAATAATTGTAACTAGTAGAGATAATGAACTTGACGAGTTAGTTTCAATAAATTATGGAGCTGACCATTATATAACAAAACCATTTAATATTCATATACTACTTGCTAAAATAAACTCATTATTAAGACGTACAAACAGTAATATTGTAAAGGATAAAATTGACGCAAAAGACTTTATTTTGAACATATCAAATAGTACAATAATAAAAAATGATAAAGTAATTGAGTTGACAAAAAATGAATATAAAGTTCTAAGATATCTACTTGAAAATAGAGGAAAGATTATATCACGTGAAGAGATAATGGATTGTTTGTGGGAGAGTGAGAGTTTTATAGATGACAACACATTGAGTGTAAATATTACAAGACTTAGAAACAAATTAGAAGAACTCGGAATAAAAGAAATAATTGAAACTAGAAGAGGACAAGGCTATATGCTAAAAGGAGAGTAAGAAGAGATATGAATGGGAGAAGTTTTTTTCATGATAAAATTATAGGAATTTTGCTTATGATATTTGTGTTAGTAACAATTGAAATATTTTTAATACCATATCAATATGGTATATTTATAAAAATATATATTCCTATAAGTATTTTATTATTTTACATAGTTACATTAACGATAGAATATTTTACAAAAAAGCAATATTATAATAATTTTGAAGATACATTAAATGAACTAGAAGATAAATACTTAATTAGTGAAATTGTAAAAGAGCCAGATTTTACAGAAGGTAAAATATTAAGAGATTCATTAGAGAAAATAAACAAATCAATGATTGAGAATGTAAACCAATACAAATATACACAAGAGGATTATAAAGATTATATAGAGTTATGGATACATGAAATAAAGATACCAATAACAGCTAGCAAAATGATAATTGAAAATAATAAAAATGAAGTTACAAAAAGCATTAATGAAGAGTTAAATAAAGTTGAGAACTATGTAGAACAAGCTTTATATTATGCAAGAAGTAATACAGTAGAAAAAGATTACTATGTAAAAAAAGTTAGACTGAAAGATATTGTAAACGAAAGCGTTAAAAAGAATAGAAGTATTTTAATAAATGAAAAAGTATCTATAAATATTCATGACATAGAACTAGAAGTAAACACTGATAATAAATGGATAGTGTTTATATTAAGTCAAATTATTCAAAATAGTATAAAGTATAAAAAACAAGCCATAAATTTGGAGATAGAAATGTATGGAAAAGCATGTAAAGAAAATGTAATTTTGTATATTAAAGATAATGGGATAGGAATAAAAAAAGGAGAAATTACAAGAGTTTTTGAAAAAGGTTTTACTGGAACAAATGGTAGAATAATTGGCAAAAAATCAACTGGAATTGGATTATATCTATGCAAGAACTTATGTAATAAATTAGGAATTGCGATAGAACTAAATTCTCAGCAAGATGAAGGAACAGAGATTAGACTAGTATTTCCAAAAGGGAGCTTTATAAACTTAAACTAAATAAAGTATTACTAAATATATTGAAATAAATAACCTTTCAAAAATGTAAGACAAATGAAAGGAAAATCGATATGAAATACTAAAAAAGTTTACTATAATAAAGCTAAAGGAGGATGAGTTATGGAAAAAGTATTAGAGGTAAAAAACATAGAGAAATACTATGGAAACAAATCAAACTTAACAAAAGCCATTGATAATATTAGCTTTAATGTATTAAAGGGTGAGTTTGTTGGAATTATGGGGGCAAGTGGTTCAGGCAAAAGTACATTATTAAATGTAATATCAACAATCGATAGAGTGACTGCAGGGCACATTATAGTAAATGGAGAAGACATAACGAAATTAAAAGGAAATAGCTTAAATAAATTCAGAAGAGAAGAATTAGGATTTATTTTTCAGGACTTCAATTTATTAGATACACTAACAGCTTTTGAGAATATAGCTTTAGCACTAACAATTCAAAAGGTAAATTCAAACGAAATAGATAAAAGAGTGTATGAGATAGCTGATAAACTAGGAATAAAAGACATTCTAAAAAAATATCCATATCAAGTATCAGGTGGACAAAAGCAAAGAATTGCATCAGCAAGAGCAATAATAACAAATCCTAAGATAATATTAGCAGATGAGCCAACAGGAGCATTAGATAGCAAATCAGCAAGGCAATTATTAGAAAATTTTGAATTTTTAAATAAAAATATGAATGCAACCATATTAATGGTAACACATGATGCTTTCACAGCTAGTTATGCAAATAGAATCTTATTTATTAAAGACGGAAAGATTTTCAATGAAATTATAAAAGGAAATGACACTAGAAAACAATTCTTTGAAAAAATAATCGAAGTACAAACATTACTTGGAGGTGATTTAAACAATGTTATTTAAATTATCTTTCAATAATATGAAAAAAAGTATAAAAGATTACAGTATATACTTTTTAACATTGGTACTAGGAGTTGCAATATTTTATATGTTCAACTCAATCGATAGCCAACAAGCAATGCTACAAGTATCAAAATCACAAAGAGATATTATAAAACTAATGATATCATTACTTGGATATATATCAGTATTTGTTGCATTTGTGCTGGGACTACTTATTGTATATGCAAATAATTTTTTGATAAATAGACGTAAAAAAGAATTTGGAATTTATATGACACTAGGAATGGGCAAGAGGCAGATATCAAAAGTAATAATAATGGAAACAATATTTATTGGAATAATTTCATTAATAGTTGGTTTAGTTGTTGGTATATTTGCTTCACAGTTTATGTCAATATTGGTTGCGAAAATGTTTGAAGCGGATATGAGTAGTTTTCAATTTGTATTTTCGAAAGAAGCATGTATAAAAACATGCATATACTTTGCTGTAATGTATGTAGCAGTAATGTTTTTCAACACATTTACAGTATCAAGATATAAACTAATAAATTTATTAAATGCAGAAAAGAAAAACGAAAAAGTAAAAATAAAAAATCCATTTTTATGCATATTAGTATTTTTAGGAGCAAGTGTAATGCTAGGATATGCCTACTGGAAAGTAACAGGTGATGCTTCATCATTAACAACAGCAGACAAAATATTACCGCCTATATTGATGGGAATAGCTAGTACAATATTTATCTTTTGGTCACTATCAGGTTTTATAATACATGTTATTCAAAGAATGAAAAACACATATTATCATGGAACAAATATGTTTGTACTAAGACAAATTAATAATAAAATTAACACAATGGTTGCGAGTATGAGTATTATCTGCTTAATGTTATTTATGACAATATCAGTACTTTCATCAAGCTTATCATTACGTAATACAATGCAAAGGGAGTTAGTAGAAATGACACCAGTAGACTTAAACCTTTATAAAACAGCCAATCTACCAGAAACATATATGAAATATAATGTAGAGAAAAAATCGACAGTAGAGCAAAGAGAAGATTCAAAATTACCAATAACACAAACTTTAAAAAATAATGGATTAGATATAAATACTTTGAAGGATATTATTGAAATACCAATATATACAAGTGATAATTTAACTTTAGGAAACTTTTTTGGAAATAAATACGAAGAAATAAAAGCTGAATATCCAAACCTTAACTATAACTTTGCAGAAAGTATAATCAAAGTTTCAGACTATAATAAAATTGCAAAACTATATGGAATAGAACAATATACACTAGAAAATGACGAATATATTACTATTTGTAATTTTAAAAGTCAAGAAGAATTACGAAATAGAGTTTTAGCAGAAGAAAATATTTTAACAATAGCAAATAAAAAATATAAATCAAAATACAATGAATGCAAAGATGGATTTGTGGTAATGTCAACCAGTCATACAAATACAGGAATTATATTAGTTCCAGATAATTGTCCATTAACGGAAGAAATGAAGGAAAGACATTTTTTAGCTGCTAATTATAATGCAAACACTGAAGAAGAAAAAGAAAAAATAGAAGTTATATTTTCAAGTGGAGATTCAGGGCTAATACAAAGTCTAGACAGCAAGGGAATAGAAATAGATGGTATGACTAAGATAAGTATTATGGAATCAAGTGTAGGAATAGCAACAATAGTAACATTTATAGCAATTTACTTAGGAGTAATATTCTTAATTGCAAGCTCAGCTATCTTAGCATTAAAACAACTAACAGACGCATCAGACAATAAACAAAGATATACAATTTTAAGAAAAATAGGCTGTGATGAAAAAATGATTAACAAATCATTATTTAGGCAAATTGGAATATTCTTTGGAATTCCACTAGTACTTGCAATTATACATTCTATATTTGGAATACAATTTGCAATAACAATAATGTCAGGACTAGCAAGTAAAGAAGACTTACTACCATCAGCAATTGCAACAGTAATTATTATAGGAGTAATTTATGGAGCATATTTTATAGCAACATATTTAGGCAGTAAAAACATTATAAAAGAGGAAAGATAAAATAGTAGTTCCTTGAAACAAACGAATTTTAAAAACTACTTGAAAACTAAAAGAAGCGATAAAGAAAGGAAAATTCAATATGGAAAGTTTAAAAGATAAACTACCAATGACTATTGCAGTAATAGTAGCAATTGCAATATGTAGTGTTGCATACTTTTTTATAGAAAACTATGAGACAATATATTATACTCAAATAGATAATACTAAAATAGAAAAAATAAATAGTACAGATGATATGAAATATGAATATACACTAAAATCCTACAATGCAGATGGAAAAGAAAAAGAAATAAAATTTAAAACTAGTAGAGAATTAAGAGAAAAAGCGTATTTGAAACTTGAAGTTAGAACCTTTGGAGTTCATTCATGGGAAGAAGTTCAAGAGGGAGAGCTTCCAAGTAGAGTATATGAAAAAATAAAAAAGTGATAACCTTTAATGTCTTATTTTCGTAAGGCTTACGTGAATACAAAATTGTGCTAATTGTAGAACAAGCAATTAGCACAAAAGAGGAGACAAATCTAATCAATGTCTCCAGATCCCCTTTTATTTTCAAAGAGAACTACACAAGAGTAGTTCTCAATTTATTTGTTATTATTTTTTATATAATCAAGAATTTCATTATCAGGTATTTCTAATACTTTTTCAGCAAATTGTTCTTGTGTGTAATTCATTTTTATTCTATTTTCTTTTATCACAGTAAGATATATTAATTCAAAATCAATAAAAAAATAACGACTTTTAATGTCATATTTTATAGGAAATTACTTGGCATTTAATATCTGTTAAATTATAATACGAATAACGACAAAATATGTCGCAAATACGAAAGTAAAAAGAAAAGAAAAACGATGAAGATGGACAAAAAAGAATTATTTTTAATACAACAAGTAAGAAGTACAAAGGCAATTACATTAATAGTACTTGTGATTACCATTATAGTTTTACTTATTTTGGCAGGTGTAAGTTTAGGTATGGTGTTAAGTCAAGATGGAATATTTAGTAGAGCAGAACAAGCAACAGATAAATATGGGCAAGCAAAAGCAAGAGAAACATTAGAAATGTTACTAGGTGAAGCTCAGATGCAAAAGTATGAAAAAGGAATTACAGAAGAACAACTAGACAGAAAAATCCAAGAAATATAAGAACTATTACCAAAGGAAGACCCAAATCCAAATATACAAGAAGTTATAGTAGATGGATACATTTTTAAAGTTGATAAAAGTATACCCAAAATAATTGAATATGTTGGACCAGCAGAAGGAGTAGACAACGCAGGAAACCCAACAATATTAACTAAAAAAGCAACAACAAGTGATGCTATGTCAGTAGTAGATGCAAAAAAAATAAATTCAAATAATATAAAAGATTATATAGGAGCAAAAGTCGATTATAAATCACTACAAGGAGGAACATAGAGAGTATTTTATTTTGATGGACCAGAAGCATATTTTGGAAGAGCAAATACAGTATACTTAAAAAGAGATTATGATAGTGGAGAAACGGTAAATCCAGAGAGTAAAACTGGAAAGATATGACACCAACAACAGCAGTAAATTATATGAGACGAATGAATCCAAGATGGAAAAGCTCAAGTTATAGTGAAATAATTAATAAATATGTGTATGAAGTTGATGGGTATAATATTGGAAAAATTGAGTTAATTTCAAATGCAGCTGACACTAAAATATACAATAATATGATATGTTTTTCATATAATGGAAATTAATTATTGTAACATTTAATTGTACAGAAGAATTAAGAGAAGAATGGATAAATGTAGGGAAATTTATAATTGATTCATTATTCTTTAAAGAATAAAACAAAAGCAGATAATTAGTTGAAAATTATCTGCTTTTATGATAATATGAGGAAAAATAAGAATAATAAAAAAACGATTTGGATCTTTGAAAAGAGGAAGAAAGGAATGAGATTTATATGAGTAAGTTTACTAAAAGAATGAAAAAGAAATATGAAGAAACTAACAAAAAATCGATTGCAATTTATCTATTATTAAGAGTTTTAGTTATTATAAGTATGATAGTACAAATACTAATGGGCAATATTTCAAATGTATGCATGTGTATATTAGCATTAGTTTTATTCACAATACCAACATTAATTTCAGAAAAATTTAAGATAGGAATTCCATCATTATTAGAAGCAATAATTTATTTATTCATTTATTCAACAGCAATACTTGGAGAGATAAATAACTTTTATGGAATAATACCATTTTGGGACACAATGTTACATACTCTAAACGGATTTTTATGTGCAGGAATTGGATTTTCACTTGTAGATTTATTAAATCAAAATAGCAAATCATTATCATTATCACCACTATATATAGCATTAGTTGCATTCTGTTTTTCAATGACAGTAGGAATACTGTGGGAATTTTTTGAATTTTCAGCAGATAACGTACTTAAACTTGATATGCAAAAAGATAGAATAGTTTCAAACATTTATACAGTAGAATTAAATCCAGAAGGAAAAAATAAGCCTGTTAGAATAAAAGACATAGAAAAGACGGAAATTTATTCAAAAGATGGAAGTATTACATTAATTGAAAATGGATATTTAGATATAGGTCTTATTGATACAATGAAAGACTTATTTGTAAACTTTATAGGAGCTGTTGTATTTAGCATTATAGGATTTTTATATGTGCAAAATAGGGAAAAATATAAGTTTGCACAAGGATTTATACCAACGAAAAATGAATAACTAAAAACCACAGTTGATGAACGAAGCATATAATGTTATATTAGAATAAAATCATGGACGACGATGAGCGAAGCGAAAGGAGAAAGCAGTTTGATACAAGAAGAAATTATTAAACAATTTCAAATTAGTGGAGAGTTAAAATCAATAAAACCTCTACCAACAGGCAATATTCATAAAACTTATGTAGCTACATATGAAGAAGACAGAAAAGAAAGTAGATATTTAGTTCAGCAAATAAACAACTATGTATTTAAAAATCCATATGAAGTTATGGACAATATTGAAGGAATTACAACACATATTCAAAATGAATTGAAAAGACAAAATGATAACAAACATAAAGTTCTTAATGTAATTGAAACAATAGATAATAGAAATATGTTAGTATGTAAAAATGAAGAGGGAATAGAAGAATTTTATAGAGTTTATAATTTTATAGAAAACACTATTTCCCATAATACAACTAAAGACCATAAAATAATTGAAACGGCTGGAAAAGCATTTGGAAATTTTCAAAAACTATTAAATAACTATCCAATAGAAACATTAAAAGAGACTATAGTAGATTTTCACCACACTAAAAATAGATTAAAAGCATTTGAAAAAGATATAAAAGAAGATTGCACAAAAAGAGCAAAAAGTGTGGAAAACGAAATTAAATTTATATTAGATAGGAAAGATATATGTAGCATAATTGTTGATAAACTTGAGAATAAAGAAATTCCATATAGAGTCACACACAATGATACAAAAGTAAATAATGTTATGTTTGACAGCAGTAGCAATGATTTTATAGCTGTTGTTGACCTTGATACAGTAATGCCAGGAAGCAGATTATATGATTATGGAGATGGAATAAGGTCAGCCTCAGCTAATGTATTTGAAGATGAAAAAGATTTAAATAAGGTGTATATGATAAATGGATTATTTGAAAGTTATACTGATGGATATTTAAGTGAACTTGCACCATATATGAACAATGAAGAAATAAATTTGATGGGACAATCAATAAGAATAATAACACTAGAACTTGCAATGCGATTTTTAAATGATTATATAAATGGTGATAAATATTTTAAATGCAATTATGAAACACATAACTTAGACAGAGCACGAAATCAACTAAAATTAGTTGAGGATATAGAAAGCAAAATGGAATATATTAATTCATATATAAATAAAAGCTACAAAAAGTATCGTTAAGAATATGCTACAAACTTTGCTATTTCATTGTATAAGTATTTTTATATATGCTATAATTAAAGTGAAAAATCGTTAATATGTAATAATGAAAGTTTTAAAATAAAAAGGGTAAACTTTATGAAACAAGAAAAATTAACTAAATTTGAAATTAAAAACTTAAAATGGATAATATTATTTATTTGCATTATAGGATTTATTGCAATATTAGAAAATGTGTGTGAACAAGAAATAATAAATGTAGATATAATGGGATACAATTTAGTATCAAAATTTTTAATATCTGATTTTGCAACACCAATTGCAAAAGTTATTACAAATTTTGGTGGGGTTATTTTTATAGTAATATCAACAATAATATTATTTGTTGGAATAAAAAACAAGAAAATTGGAACTGCAATTATTTTAAACTTATTTATAATAACATTTTTAAATTTAATACTAAAAAATATTATACAAAGACCAAGACCAACTCAATTTAGGCTAATTGACGAGAGTGGATATAGTTTTCCATCAGGACACTCAATGATAAGCATGGCATTTTATGGATTTTTGGTATATTTAATTTATCAATATATAAAAAATAAAAAATTAAAGATAGCACTTATTATAGTATTATCAATATTACCAATACTAATTGGAATAAGTAGAATATATCTAGGAGTACATTATACAACTGATGTTGTAGGTGGATTTTTAATATCAATATCATATTTAATAATATATACTAGAATATTCAAAAAGATTGTAATAAATGAAATGTGAAATAATTTAAATATATAAATGAAAAAGTCATTAAAAAAAAATTTTTTAATAAAATTAAATAAACTATTGTTTTAATAAAAAATAAGTGCTATAATTGCACTCGAGGAGGATGTAAGAAAAATGGAAAAAAAAGAAGGAAAAAGTCAAAACAAGAAGGCTATTGGAGCAATAGTCGCAGTAGTAGTAATTGCTGTTATAGCAGTAATAGGATTTGTAGGATTTAATGCCTATAAGGATTTCAGCCAAAAAGCTTTGCTAAAAGAAGAATTAACAACATTAAGCAAGAAAACATTAGGAAAAGATGACTTTAACACAGAGATAAAAACATCTGGAGACTATTCAAAAGTAGAAAAAACTATTAAGGAATATTTAAATAGATATTCAGATGCAATAAAGGCAATCACAGAAGAATCAGCAAAGATAGCAAACATTCAAGGAGCTGTTGAAAAAGACAAATTAGAAGGAAGAAAAAGCGAAGTTCAAGGGATAAAGACAAACATAGAAAACAATGTAAATACTCTTATTGAAATGTCTTCAGAAGAAGCTATTAAAAAGGAAATAGAAAAAGAAGGACTATCAGCAAAATATGTAGACATATACAATGAAGTAATGATAGGTAGTTTATCAAACAAATTAGAAAAAGAAAAAGAGTCAATGAGTAAGGCAAAAGATCAAGTTATGGAACTATTTGATAAACTTATTGAAACTTATGATTACTTATTACAACATACAGAAAGCTGGAATTTAGAGAATAATCAATTAGTATTTACTAATAATACACACTTAAGAGAATACAATAAATTAGTTCAAGAACTTCAAACAAAAGCACGTTTAGTATCATTAACTAGATATTAATAAAAACAGAGGGACTTTTAACAGTCCCTTTTTTCGAATAAAGTTGAAATAAATGTAAAAAAATGCTATAATAATAAATAGACCTACTCAGAACTCAAACAATGAAAAGGAGCGTAATAACTATGGCGAACTTTGGATTTGAAAAAATCAAACGGAGCAATGAGGGAGAGGTAACTCAAAATCAGCTCTACGTAACTTATGATCAAATCTGTCAGTGCGACTGTCTTGGATGTAGGAATAAGGGGCTTCCAAAGGAAGAAATGGAAAGTAATAGGAAGCTTTTAAACCATGCTATCATGAAGAATGCCGAGAAATTTCGGCATATTATCTTCGGAGGAGGGGAACCGCTTTACCAGATTGACCATATTGTTAAGGTAATCCATAAAATTAAGAAAAGGAGGGAAAAGATCAGACACAAGCTAATCCGTTTGCTCAAAGGCAAGACTGTAGAAGATGACAAGATAAGTTTTTCCATGACAACCAATGGAGAAAGAAATGGATTTCTAGGCAGCATAGACCAGCGATGCTGGTATTGTCATCAGTTTGACAGAATTATATTATCTCGTTACCACTATGACGACCATGTGAATGACCAACTATTTAGAGCAAATGGTACGCTTATGACAGCTTATGACATCCGTAATCTTTGTGGAGCACTCAGGAATAAGATGCAACTATCTTGCTTATGTCAAGAAGGAGGAATTCAAACAAGTGATGATATTCTCCATTATATCGAGTGGGGAAAATGTTTTGGAATTAGAGACATTATGTTTAGTAACTACCAGCAAGATATAACACCAGACGATGCCAAGCAGAAGGACTGTGATACAGAGGTATTCAAAAAAGTGCAGAGAATTCTTGTCGAGGAGCAAGGTTATGAATTGGTGGACACCTTCGTCTTTTCAGCAGGATATAAAATCAGCACATACCGAAAACCAACCATATTTGATGGTATTGACAAGATGTCAATTATGATTGGAATTTCACTGATAACTGGCAGGGTAGATGGTGGGATTTTTCAGCCAATATTTGATGAAGATGAAGGATGCACAATATCATTTCGAGAATTTATTACAGAGGAAGAAATTGAAAAAGAATGGAGTGGAGCAAAAAAGAGAACATACAACTATTCAGCTATGCCCAATGGAGCAATGTATGCAGACTGGTCTTGCAAAAATTTAATATGAGATTATAAGTTACGAGTGAGCGATGGGCGCCTGTTGGTGCCTGTCGCTTGCGATTTTTAAAGATATTAAAAAGAATAATATAAGATTTTAATAAAACATACTTGATAATTTATAAAAGATTTATTATAATAAAGTAAAGCTTACTTTACTTTTGAATTTAATATGTAAGGAGAGGATGTATTGAAAAATAGATTAGAAGAATTTAGAAAACAGAGAAATGAAAGACAAGAAGAATTAGCAAATCAAGTAGGAGTATCAAGACAAACGATTATTTCAATAGAAAAAGGGAAGTATAATCCATCGATATTATTAGCATTTAAAATAGCAAAACATTTTGAAAAGCATATTGAAGAAATATTTATTTATGAGGAGGAAGAATAAGTGAAAGAAAAATTAAAAAGAAAATGCATAATAATGGCTATATGTGTAATAGTAGGAATTGTTATTTTTGTGTTATCATTAGTTTTAAAAGGTCTTAGTGAAAGCCAACAAGGATATATGAGTGGTTTTGGATTGAGTTTTTCAATAGCTTCATGTATACTACTTATAAAAAATTTAACTAGTATGAAAAATGCTAAGACATTAAGAGATAGAGAAATAGAATTAACAGATGAAAGAAATATTCAGATTTCAACGAAAACAATGGCAGTAACCTTTAGAATTAGTATTGCAATACAATCAGCTTTATCAATTATATTAGCAATTTTTATGGACAATGAATTAGGAATGTATCTAGGATTATTAATTGGAATAGAATTAATAGTATATGTTATTAGTAATGTTATTATCTCAAAAAATATATAAATTATATCTGTCTTTTATGTTATAATCACTACAATTTGACAAATGTTAAAACTCTTTGACAAACTTCAAAAGCAATTTGGTAGACTTGTTAAGAAGCAAAATTCTATAATTAAAAGTGAAAGGGTAAAAGTTATACAAAACTAAAAAACGGTTAACATATATTTATAGAACCTAACATGTAACCTTTAAAAAAAGAGAAAGGAATTATAAAAATGAAACTTGGAGATAATATTTTAAGATTAAGGAGAAAACAAGGACTTTCACAAGAAAAATTAGGAGAGGAAGTAAATGTTACAAGACAAACTATTTCAAATTGGGAGCTAGGAGTAACTATGCCAAACCCAGAACAACTAAAAGCATTGTCAAAATCACTAAAAGTTAGTATAGATGAACTTTTAGAAAATGAACAATATAGAAGTAGCAGAAATAGTAGGCTTAATTATATTCATTTAGGTACAATGTTTGTAGGAGGTAGTATATCATGGATACTAGCATTTGCAGCAAATAGATTTAGGAATATTGAGATACTATTCATTGTAATTTTAGGAGTAATATTTGGCTATGGAATTGGGTTGATTATTAATGGCATTTTAGAGAATATAAAAGAAAAGTGAGAGAAAAATGAATATTAAGAAGCCACAAAATTTTAATAGTAGAGGATTGAAAAATGAAAATTTATATAATGTAATTGAAGAAGAAAAGATAAACTATTGTAATTTTAAAGAAGAAAAATGTGATAAAAAGAAAATGTATGAAGTAGAATTTGAAAATTGTAAATTTAATAATATTTCTATGCAAGATAGCACATTAGAAAAAATTATATTTAGAGATGTAATTTTTGATAATTGTAATTTCTCAAATACTGAATTTCTTGAAACAACATTTATTAGATGTGAATTTAATAATTGTAAGATATCAGGCTGTAATTTTGCAGAAGATAGATTATATAATATGAAAATAACGGAGACAAATGCAAACTATTCTAGTTTTTCAATGTCTAGTATGGATAATATTTTATTTAAAAATACTGGATTAAATAATAGTTATTTTCAAGAAGCAATTATAAAAAATGTTTATTTTGATAATGCAGAATTAGTAAATGCAAAATTTTTCAAGACAAGTCTAAAAGATATTGATTTATCAAATAGTAACATAGAGGGGATAGCAACTTCAATAGAAGATATAAAAGGAGCAATAATAGACAAATTTCAGGCCTTAGATTTATTATATTTGATAGGAGTAAAAGTTAAAGAATAGATATAATAGAAGATTTATAATTATAAAATAAAGAAAGTCCCTACTTAATTATATTTAGGTCAGGACTTTTAAATTTATTTAGTTAGATCCTCTAATAACTTAGGGTATAGTTTACTAGCATGTTTTTTCCAATTATCAACTATTACTTGAGCTTGATCACGTGAAAAAGCAATAGTTTTAACCTCAAAAATGGTTTCATTATTTTCTACAATTTTGCAATTAACTTCAAATCTATTTTCACTTATTGGAGTAAATTCAGACACAATAGCTTGTGCATTATTAAGGGTTTCAATATCATTTTTAAAATTAGTATCAACTTTTAATTTAACAATTCCAGGCAATAAATCTAAAGTCAAATCTAAAGTATTTTTACCTTCTTCAGTTAAACTGTAAATATTCTGAGTTTGACTTTCATAACAACTTATATATTTGGAATCGATTAAATCAATTAGAAATTGTTGAAAGTAAAAATAATTCAAATCAACAGCATTTCTAACGATACTATAAAGAGCATCATTTGTTACTGGTTTTTGACTTCTAGCTAAAATGTATAAAATTAATACTTTATTTTCAGCAAGAGAATCATTATCAGATGTTATTTTCAAAATAAACTCCTCCAATCCATTTTTATTGATTTATTAGTGTTTATTGAACATAGAGCTTGCAATTTATTTAATTTTAGAGTATAATTTTTATTAGCATTTTTTGTACAAAGTCTTTATTCAAGCACATTATAACACATAATTTACAAAAAAGCTATACATAATTAAAAAAACTTGTAATATGATTGTAATTTTATTATAGTTTAAATTAGAATTCTGGATTAACAGCTCTAAAAGGAGTTAGTGTAATTATATAAATAGAGTAGAATGTAAATAACGGAAGTCAAAGCCAAGATTCGTTTTGCGATATGTAGTAATATAAATATATTAGAATAAAGAAAGGGAAGAAGCTATGAGAATGAAATTTAAACCTTGGGCAAGGAAAGAACTAGAAACAAGTCCATTTTATATAGATGATCCAGAAGAATATAAAAACAAATGGAATACTGTATTCGAAAAGAGACAAAAATTGCATATTGAACTTGGTTGTGGAAAAGGAAATTTCATTGCAAAGTTATCAAAGAGTAATCAAAATATTAATTATATAGCAATAGATTTAGTAGATGCAATGTTAGGAATGGCAAAAAGAAACGTTGAAGCCGAGTATGGGATACGTAAGTCTACAATAAAAGAAGAAATTGAAAATGAAATAGAAAAACAAAAAGCTATAAAAAACTTAAAGCTTACAAGATATGATATTAGTAGGATATCTAACATGTTTGGAGAAAGTGATAAAATTGAAAGAATATATATCAATTTTTGCAATCCATGGCCTAGAGGGAAGCACCATAAGAAAAGACTAACTCATGAAGTTCAATTAAATCAATATGCTAAGTTTTTAAATGGTGAGATATTTTTTAAAACTGATGATGATAGTTTATTTGAAGACTCATTGAAATATTTTGAAAGAAGTGGCTATAAGGTGGAAAAAATTACGAGAGATTTAGCTAACGAGGTTTTGTTTTGGAAAGGGGAAAAAAATATAGAAACAGAACATGAAAAAATGTTTAAAGAACAAGGAATAAAGATAAAAGCTTTAATTGCAAATAAAGCTATATAATTATTAAAAATTAATAGAATATGTTATAGTAGAAATATATAAATAGAATGAAATAATAAATTATGCTAATTTAAAGCAATATGTCAATGAACTACATACATAATCTGGAAACAAAATTTGACATTTTATGTAAATGGTGCTATAATATAGATAACTAGCAGTGTGCTAAAGTAGCAAAGATCCTTATAACTCCAAAACCCTAAAACATCAAAATAAAAAGGAGAGAAAAACTATGGCATTTGTAGTATCATTTATCAAAAAGGCACTGTCTCAGTGGAAAAGGAAAAGGGAAATCGAAAAGGATAAGCAGCTGTTAATCAAGGATGCCCACGACATCGTGAACTTTATTGTTTGGTACTTGAATAGGCGGTATATCATCACCGAGAATGACCAGCAGAATGGCAAATACGCACGCCCTGCTAAAGACAAAGAATTGAACTTTGTTTGGATGGGATTTGAAGCACAAGCGCATTTCTGGAAACTGGTGAAAATCCATCCCTACATTGCAGTTCTCACTGGCGACGAATATGCCCGTATCTCAGCAAGAAATCGCGTATATCCTTGGCTGGACGATGAAGGAACCTGGAATTTCTGGGAGAGAATCGAAATGGAGGAGCACTATCAAGCATTCCTTGCCAACGAAAAGGTACATAACATCTATGGTGACTACTCTATCAAGGAAGTTGGGCCCCTGGGCAAAAGTGAAGCCTATCCTGCCTGCGCATACCTGTCCTATGCATACCACGAGGAAATCCGCTGGAAGACCATTCTCCAAGCACTGATTAGTTTCTTGTATTACGCAGAATAATGTCATAACAGACGAACTTTTACAAGGCAGAATTGCCAAGTAAAAGTTCGTTTGTGTTTGAAAAGATGTTTAGTACAATTAATAATCAGCTGAATACTAAGAACTAGGGATTTTAATGTTCTTAGAATAAATTTATGCACAACAAGTGACCCTAATAGTGTTACTAATACTTGCAGCTGTTAGTTTAAGTTCAGCATTTAGTGACAAGGGAATATTCAACAGAGCAGAACAAGCAACTGACAAGTATGGACAAGCAAAAGCAAGGGAAACATTAGAGTTGTGCTTAAGTGAAGCACAAATGAGAAAATATGATACT
>CATKDT010000040.1 GCA_949746675.1 uncultured Clostridia bacterium | reverse complement strand
AGAAGTGTGCCAAAGATAGGTAGATACCTAGGAAATGCAAGTGACTTAGTATGGCCAACAGTAAATGCAACAGTAGAATTAGCAAGTGACAAGGAAAATGCAACAATAAATATAACAGCAAAAGAAGAAAAGAATGGAATAAACAAAATAGAAATATGGCTACTAGGAGAAAAGATAAAAGAATACACATATGATAATATAAAAACAGAAGTAACAGTAAATCCACCATACATAGCAACACAAAATGGAAAATACACAATAAAAGCTTATGGAGATTTAATGGCAAGTACAACAGTAGAAGTTACAGGAATAATGCCAGGAATAGAATTTGAACCAAATGGAAATACAACATGGGAAAAAGAACATTCAACAAAGATAAAAGTACAAGAAACAGAAGAAAAAATAAAAAGTATGAAATATCAATGGACAAATAGTGTAACAGAACCAGTAGATAATACATTTACAGAAATTTGCAACGATGGGGATACAATATGCAAAAATGGTGTAACAGGACAATACTATTTATGGGTATTATTAGAAACAGAAAATGGAACAATAGCAAAGAGAAGAAGCGAAGCATTTAAGTTTGATAATGAAGGACCTAATATAACATCGTTTACAGCAACGAAATATTCTGAAACTGGAATAACACTAAGCGCAACAGCACAAGATAATAAATCAAGCATAGTTAAGTTTGAATTTTATGTAGATAATGTTCTAAAAGGAACAGAAACATGTACAGCAACAACTTCCAGTATATCAAAAAGCAAAACAATTACAGGCTTAAGTACAGGCAGTCATAGTTGTAAAGTAATAGTTTATGATGCCAAAAATAATAATAGTACTAAAACAACCTCAGGATCGACCAAGTTATATGTTTGGGATACCTACAATGTGAATACTGCTACTAAATATGTAAAGGATTCAGGATATATTAATACAACAATAAGTCAAGAAAACTATTCATCTCTTAATGTAACAAATGAAGTATCATTCAATGAAGACTATGGATTTGGAACAAATGCAACAACAAATATGTTTTTTGGTGGATGGTGGCAGTATGATTCATGGAGATCTAAAAAATATGCTGTATTTTCAAATATGGTGTATGTGCAGTATACAGGAAACAACTCAGTTACTGGTACTACTGGTAAAAAATACTATGTATATGATGTTAAAAAATATACATGTAGTAGAAAAACTGTATACATAAAGGGAACTAATAGAAATTCAGTTATTGCATCTCCAAATATAAACCAATATCCAGTTAATGGAAATTTGAACAATATTTGGTATGTTAGAAGGAATAAGCCAGAATAATCTTTAAAGGTGTAAAAAAATAAAAATATAGTATCATGTAAATAAAAAAATGGAAAAAATTACCTTAACTTTACATAACGCTATGTTATAATAATATATGTAAACTTAATTATATATATGCAAAATCTCATACTGAGGAGAAGATATTTCTTAACTTAAGTTACTAAAACAATATTAAATTTATCAGGAATGGAGTTTATCCTATGAAATCCAAGGTTCTTTCGATTTTTTATCGGTTAGTATAGCACTCTGCATGATAATTTGCCTGTCTGGCACTTGTCTTGCTACTGAGGCTACTGATACTGCTAACACGGATTTTACTGACAACGACAATCAGGAAAATGGCACTATGGCTATGGATATAACTGAAACTATCGATATTGAAGAGGAAGAAAATCAGGAAAGTGATGAAGATATCATGCTTTCCAGCGATAAATGGTTCTATCAGCAGCTCAATGAACTTGAGAAAATTGTCTATGATGGTTTTGCAGAGAACAAAGGTACTTAATTGATGTAACCTTTGATAATTCTCTGAGATGTCCTACTCTATTTCGGTGGAATTTTCAGGGAGAACACTACCCTGACATGCGTTTTACGTATCCATCATAAATTTTAATTTGTTTTTATCTTGTTGCTAATTTGCAACCTGATTTTATATATAAAGCCACAGTGGGTAATATCTGCTGTGACTTTAATCGTAGTATGAGAGGAATAATTATTGAATTTTATATTTTTCAAAAAAACTTTTCTTTCATACATTGAAATATTTTATCAAGTATGATATAGTGTAAACACAGAAAAATCAATACTAGGCAATAATATTGTCCTGGAAAGGAAAGCAAAAAAGCAATGCAAATTGACGAAAAAGAAAATGCACGAAAGCTAGCAAAAGAAAGAGTAGAAAACATAGAAATGTATTCACCAATGATGCAGCAATACATAACAACAAAATCAAAATACTTGGATTGTATATTATGTTATAGACTAGGTGACTTTTTTGAAATGTTTTTTGAAGATGCATTGATAGCGTCAAGAGAACTAGAACTCACACTAACAGGAAGAGAATGCGGACTAGAGGAAAGAGCACCAATGTGTGGAATTCCACACCATGCAGTTGATACATATATAGCAAGACTAGTAGAGAAAGGCTATAAAGTTGCAATTTGTGAACAATTAGAAGACCCAAAAGCCACAAAAGGAATAGTAAAAAGAGATGTAATAAAAGTTGTAACACCAGGAACTTCAGTAGATACAAACTTCCTTGAAGAGAAAAGAAACAATTATATAATGTCAATTTATAAAGAAAGCATATTCTTTGGAATAGCAATTTGCGATATATCAACAGGTGACTTTTATGCTTGCGAAATAAAAGAAGACAATAATTTTAACAAATTACTTGATGAAATATCAAGATACAACCCATCAGAACTTGTAATAAATAAAATGATGGAAGACAGTATTGAAGAGCTAAAAATAATAACTTCACGTTTTAGTAGTTATATTTCCAAAGAAAGTGATGAGCAAGAAGCAAAACCACTTTCAAATATAGATAATACAGAAAATTCGACAATTTTATCATCAATAAATAACAACTCACCATTTTCGAATGATAATAAAAAATTACAAGAGAAATTTGAAATAATAGATAGTGAAAATAATGTTGTTGATATAACTAAGAAAATGTTTGCAGTATGTGCTATAAATGGACTAATGAAATATATTGAAAGTACACAAAAATGTATTCCTCAGAACTTAAATAGAATAACATTTTATGAACCAATAAAATATATGATGCTAGACATTAATGCAAGACGTAATTTAGAAATAATAGAAAAAATGAGGGATAAATCAAAAAAAGGAACACTACTTTGGGTGCTAGATAAAACCAATACTTCAATGGGAGGACGATTAATTAGAAGATGGATAAGTGACCCACTTATTGACGTAAATGATATAAATGCTAGACTAAATGCAGTAAAAGAATTAAAAGAAAAAAATATATTAAGAGATGACGTAATAATTTCACTAAAAAATGTTTATGATATAGAAAGATTAGCTGGAAAGATATCATATGGAACAGCAAATGCACGAGACTTAATATCACTAAAAAATTCTGTATCACAACTACCAGAACTAAAAATAGCACTATCAAAAGCAGAAAGTCCATTATTAAAAGAGCTATATAATTCACTTGATACCTTAGAGGATATTTATACACTAATAAATAACTCAATAGCAGATGACCCACCAATAACAATAAAAGATGGTGGAATAATAAAAAAAGGGTATAATGAAAATATTGACAAATTAGTAGATATTGCGACAAACGGGCAAAAATGGCTTGTTAACGTAGAAGCAAAAGAACGTGAAGCAACTGGAATAAAAAATCTAAAAATAGGATATAATAAAGTATTTGGATATTATATAGAAGTATCAAAATCATTTGTAAAAAATGTACCACAAGACAGATACATTAGAAAGCAAACACTCACAACAGGTGAAAGATACATAACAGAAGAACTAAAAAACATGGAAAATGAAATACTAGGTTCACGTGAAAAAGTTGTAAATCTTGAATATGAGTTATTTGTAAAGATTAGAGACGAAATAGAAAAAAATAGTAAACGTATACAATTATCAGCAAATATAGTAGCAAAAGTTGATGTATTATGCTCATTTGCAGAGGTCGCTATTGACATGAACTATTGTATGCCAACTGTTAATAATTCAGGAACAATAGATATAAAAGAAGGAAGACATCCAGTAATTGAAAAAATACTTGAAAGAGGAAGCTTTGTACAAAATGATGCATATTTGGATGAAGAAAATAATAGACTAAATATTATAACAGGTCCAAACATGGCAGGAAAATCAACATATATGAGACAAGTTGCACTAATAACTTTAATGGCACAAATTGGAAGCTTTGTCCCAGCAACTGAAGCTAACATTGGAGTAGTTGATAAAATATTTACACGTGTTGGAGCATCAGATGACTTAAGTATGGGTGAAAGCACATTTATGGTTGAAATGACAGAAGTAGCAACTATACTTAAAAATGCAACTGAAAAAAGTTTAGTAATACTTGACGAAATAGGAAGAGGAACATCTACATATGATGGACTTTCAATAGCTTGGGCAGTATCAGAAAAAATAAATAAAATGAAAGTTAAGACTTTATTTGCAACGCACTACCATGAATTAACTGATTTAGAAAACAAATTAGAAGGCACTAAAAACTACCATATAGCAGTTAAAGAAAGAGGAGAGGACATTATATTTTTAAGAAAGATAGTTGAAGGTGGGACTGATGAGAGCTACGGTGTACATGTTGCAAAATTAGCAGGAGTTCCAAATGATGTTACAAAAAGAGCAAACGATATATTAAAAACATTAGAACGAAAGAGTGTATTAAGAAATGATAAGCAAACTAAGTCAGAAAAGGCAGAAGAACAAGGACAATTAAGCATGTATAATTACAAATTAGCTGAGATTGCACACCAACTAGACCTATTAAAATTAGATAGTGTAACACCAATAGAAGCCTTAAATATTTTGTCGAAAATTAAGGAAAACATGGCATAGATAAAGATACACGAATACTAAAGAAATTATGCAAATACAAAAAAAGAAATCACAAATAAAATAAAGAAGCGAGGAGAACAATATGAAAATTTATTATCAAGGAAAAGAAGTAGGATTATCACATAATGTGAAAAAGGTTTATGATATATTTGGAGACAACATACGAATATCTCCTAAAAATGTTATAGCATGTAAATGCAATAATGAAATAAAATCGTTAGATTATGAATTAAACGAAGGCGACAAAGTTGAACTAATAGACGTAACTGACAAGGATGGAATGAAAGTATACATTAGAGGTACTTTATTCATAATGAGTATGGCAATTGAAAAATTATATCCAAAAGCAAAATTAGTAATCAACTATCAACTATCAAACTCAATGTTTTGCGAAATTCAAAATCAAGAAATAAATGATGAATTTATTGAAAATGTAAAAAGCGAAATGCAAAAAATAGTTGAGAACGACTATCCAATAGAAAAAAAGATAATGAACAAAGAAGAAGCTGAGAAATTCTTCACAAAACAAAAAGATGATAGAGGAATTTTACAAATTGAAAATAAAGATAAAGATGAAGTTTCACTATATTTTTGCAATGATTACTATAACTATTTCTATGGAGTTATGCCACTTAGCACAAGTTATATAAATATATTTGATATAAATAAATATAAAACTGGATTTATTATTAGATATCCTAGCAGAAAAGACCCTACAAGATTAGGAGAATTCAAAGATAATAAGAAATTTACAGCAACACTACAAGAATATGTTGAAATAAATAAATTACTTGAAATTAACACTGTAAAAGAACTAAATGATGCTATAAGAGAAGGTAGAGGAAAAGATATAATTCTTACAGCAGAAGCATTACAGGAAAAGAAAATAGCAGAATTAGCTGATAAAATTACAAAACATAAAGAATTAAAAATGGTATTAATTGCAGGCCCATCATCTTCAAGCAAAACAACTTTTGCAAAAAGACTAGGAATGCAGCTTAGAGTTAATGGATTAAAGCCAGTAACTATAGGAACAGACAATTATTTTGTTGAAAGAAAAGAGACACCAAGAGATGAAAAAGGCGAGTATGATTTTGAAGCTATTGAAGCACTAGACCTAAAATTATTCAATGATCATCTTACAAAATTAATAAATGGAGAAACTATACAATATCCAGCATTTGACTTCAAGGCTGGAACAAAGCAATTTTTTGAAGATAGAACACTTCATTTAGCAGATGATGAAATACTTATAATAGAAGGAATCCACTCATTAAATGACAGATTAACAGCAACAATTCCGCATGAAAACAAATTCAAAATATATATAAGTGACTTAACAGTTTTAAATATTGATTACTATAACAGAATATCAACTACTGATACACGTTTAGTAAGAAGAATTGTAAGAGACCATAATTACAGAGGATATTCAGCTGAAAATACAATTAAAATGTGGGAATCAGTTAATGCAGGAGAAAATAAAAATATATTCCCATTTCAAGAAGAAGCTGATGCAATGTTTAATAGTTCACTAGTATATGAACTTGCAGTACTTGGAAAATATGCTAAACCATTACTTAGAGAGATTGACCAATCTAAAAAAGAATATTCAGAAGCAAAAAGAATATTATCATTCTTGGAGTACTTTAATGAATTAGATGACACACCAATTCCTAATATATCATTACTTAGAGAATTTATTGGTGGAAGTGTATATGATTATTAAAATAGATATAAAAATATTTTCAACAAAATAATGTAAGATATTACAAAGTATAATGAAGACGAGTTTAAATAAACTAATATAAAATAAGGAAATAAAAATGAAGCAATTTACAAAAAGAGACGAAGAATTCATATGTGAAAATTGTGGTAGTCAAGTTAATAAACTTGGCTACACTTCACGTGACCATTGTCCTGAATGCTTATGTTCAAAACACGTTGATAAGCTCCCACGGTGATAGGGAAGAAACTTGTCATGGCATATTAAGACCTATTCAAGTAGAGTTAAGTAACAAAAAAGGTTATATAATTGTGTATAAATGTGACAGGTGTGGTGCTATTAGAAGAAATAAATCAGCAGAAGATGACAATAATGATTTATTGATAAAGCTTACTGTTGCTAAATAAATATTTGGAAAAAGGAAACAAAACACTTGATTTTTTTATAAATATGTGGTAAACTCTAATAGTTACAAAAAATATGAAGAAAAATGTTAAAAAATTATAAAATAAATTAAATTCATATTTATAAGAGAGAGAGGAAAATAAAATGGAAACAGTAAAAAATATATTATTAGTTATATATGTAATCGTATGTATAGCATTAATATTTATAACAACATCACAAAGTAAAGATAGTACAAACCCAGCAGAGGATACTTATGAAAATCCAAATGCAAATAAATATTTTGAAAAAAATAAAAGTAGAACAAAAGCAGGCAAAACACAAAAAAGAACAATAGTAATATCAGTTGTGTTTGCCATATTAACAGTAGTAACAACAATAGTATACTTTTTATAAGGTTTGCCATAAAGGTAAACCTTTTTATAATACATTTTAATGTTTAGTACATACTAATATTATGAGAATAAATGAATATTATAAAATAAAAAATGGCAATATACGAAAAAATGACATAGTTAGAAAGTAAATAAAGAAAGAGAGGTGATAGAATGTCAGTTTTTGAAGGAAAATTTATAGGTAATAAACGTGGATTTGGATTTGTTGAAGTGGAGGAACTTGGAGAAGATATATTTATTCCAATACACAGTAAAAATGGAGCAATGAATAATGATACAGTTTCAGTAAAAGTACAAAAAGGGCAGCAAGGGAAAAGAAAAGAAGGACAAATACTTAAAGTATTAAAAAGAAATACAAATGAGCTTGTAGGATTATTTCAAAAAAGCAAAAATTTTGCATTTGTTATTCCCGATGATGAGAAATACAATGACATATTTATATCAAAATCAAATTGGAAAAAAGCAAAAAATAATCAAAAAGTAGTAGTAAAAATTACAAAATACCCTAACAGTAAAAGTAAGGCAGAAGGACAAATTGTAGAAATACTAGGAAATGTAAATTCAGCAAAGGCTGATATGCTATCACTTATAAGAGAATTTAATTTACCTAATGAATTTCCAACTAAAGTAATAAAAGAGGCAAAAGAATGTACAAAAGAAAAAATTTCAATAGAAGGAAGACTTGATTTACGTTCTAAAGAAATGTTTACAATAGATGGAGAAGATGCAAAGGACTTAGATGATGCAGTATTTGTAGACAAGGACGAAGATGGAATTTATATTTTAGGTGTTAATATTGCAGACGTTAGTCATTATGTAAAAGATGGCTCAGAATTAAATAGAGAAGCAATAGTTCGTGGAACAAGCGTATATATGTTAAATAGTGTAATTCCAATGCTTCCAACAGAATTATCAAATGGAATATGTAGTTTAAACCAAAAAGAAGATAGATACGCACTTTCTGCTATTATGAAAATAAATCAAAAAGGGGAAGTTATTGACTCAGAAATAAAAAAATCTGTAATAAGAGTAACTAAGAGAATGAATTATCATCAAGTAGCAGCTATAATTGATAGGAACAATTTACTTAAGGCATTTGATAAAAGAGAAGATTTAACAAATAGTAAAAAAGAAAAAACAAAAGAAGATAATAAAAAGCAAGAAAAGTCAGTAAGCGAATTTACAACAAAATCATATGTTCAAAATGCTATAAATGAAAACAAAGAGTATATTGAACATTTTGATAGAATGAAAGAACTTGCAATCATTTTAAAAGAAAGAAGAAAGAAAAATGGATATATATCACTTGATATTCCTGAAACATATATAACCTATAATGGAAAGGGAGAGCCTATTGATATAAAACCATATGAAACAAATTTTGCAAATGAAATAATAGAGCAATTTATGCTAACAGCAAACGAAACAGTTGCTGAAACATTTTTCTTTTTAGAAGCACCATTTATTTATAGAGTACATGAAAAGCCAGAAGAGGAAAAAATAGTAGATCTTAACAAATATTTATTTAACTTTGGTTATAGAATAAAAGGAAAAAAAGATGATGTGAAACCAAAAGCATTTGCACAAATACTTGATGATATAAAAGGAAAAGAAGAGGAAAAAGTAATATCAAATTTATTATTAAGAACTTTGAAAATTGCAAAATATGAAGCGGAAAACAAAGGACACTTTGGAATAGCAAGTAATTATTACTGTCATTTTACATCTCCAATAAGAAGATATCCAGACCTTTTCATTCACAAGATTATAAGCAAATATATTGAAAAAGATTATAATGTATCACAATCATTTATAGAAAAAGCTCAAGCAAAAGCAATTAAGTATGCAGAAACTTCATCTGATTGTGAACAAAATGCAACAAAAGCTGAAAGAGAAAGCGAAAAAATAAAAAAAGCAGAATATATGGAAAATAAAGTAGGCGAAGAGTATGAGGGAATTATATCAAGTATAACAAGCTTTGGAATGTATGTTGAACTTCCTAATACCATTGAGGGACTTATTAAATTTGAAAATATGTATGAGGATTATTTTATATATAATGAAATAAATAAAAATATAGTAGGTAAGGAGACTAATAAGGTATATAAATTAGGGGACAAAGTGAAAGTTAAAGTAATAGAAGCTAGCAAAATTACAAGAAAGATAAATTTTGAACTACTAAATTGTGACTAAAATGTTACAAAAATGTATTACAAATTTAAAAAATATTACTTTACTTTTAAATTAAAATAATATAGAATTACTATAGATAAAGATGAACGGAGCGTAGTGAAAGGAAAAGAAAGATGAGATTGTTATATTGTACAAAAGTGAAAAATAATCAATCAGGTGTAACAGTGCTAGCTTTAACAGTTGTGGTTGTTATGTTAGGACTATTAGCAGGAATAACATTATCAATTGTCTCAAGCGATGACTCTATAGTAGAAAAAACTAACCATGATACAGCAGAATATAATAGGCAAGTTGAAAATTATAAATCTGAATATGAAAATTTAACTCAAAGAATAGATGGAAGAGAAAATCAAGTTGATACATTACCAGAAGATTTTTAACTAAAATTTATAATGTAGCAAAAATTGTAAATAGAAATGAGCAAAATGGAGGAAAATAAATGAATACACAAGGGGGAAATAGTAAGCCATTATCAATAAATATGGTTTTAATGATTATAGTTGTAATATTAGTAGTAGTGTTAATTTTTGTTTCAGTTTTAAATATTGGAAAAAAAGAACCAATAAAATCAAATAATGTAAATAATGGAATGACAAATGATATAACAAATGATGTAGAAGATCCAAGTAAATTAAATAATAAAGTAAACACGACTGCAAATATAACAACAGATCCAAATGCTAATAATCCAGAAGTTGCAAAAGTAGGAGAGCAAACTTTTAATTCTCTTCAAGAGGCAATAAATGCAATTGAGGCTATTAAGCCAGAAATAACACCAACACCAAGTGTAAGTCCAACACCTACCCCAGCACCAGTAGCAAAAACACAAATAATATTATTAAAAAATATAAGTGGAAGTTTTATAATCGGAGAGAATAAACATATTTCAATTGATATGGGAAACTATTCAATAACAGGAATTGGTGACAAGGAAGTATTTACTGTTAATGGTGACTTAGAATTGCAAAATGGTAAGATTATTGGAAAATATAATAAACAACTACTATATGCTATAAAAGTAAATAAATCAGGAATTTTGACATGTGATAAAATGAACTTCGATCTTACAGAGGCAGAATTTGGATGGGCTATTACCAATGATGGAATATTAAATATAAAATCAACAAGAGTTGATTATCCTAAAGGAACTGCTATTAATAATAATGGATTGATAGGAGAAATTAGCGGAGAATCGTATATAAGTAGTAACGATAATTATATTGCATTAAATAATTTAGGCACTATAGAAAAGATAAATGGTGGTGAATTAATAGGAAATAGTTATGCGCTTTTCAATTCTGGAACTATTAAAGAAATAAGTGGAAATATGAAAATTACTTCATTAGGTAGCTATGGAATATATAATTCTGGAAGTATTGAAAGTGTGACAGAAAATGTTGAAATAAGTAGTGGTTCAGCGGATACAGCTACAATATATAACAATGGTGGAAAGATTGATAAAATTAGTGGAAATGTAAAAATAAATGCAGAGCATAATAGAGCAATTTATAATTTAGGTACAATAACTGAAATTAGTGGAAATGTTTCTATTAATACTAATGGAGAATATTCAGTATCAACAATATATAATTCTAACCCAGGAGAATTAACTATAATGGGAGGAACTGTATCACATAAAAATGGTGGAATTTCAGTATTTCGCGATGGTGGAGTAGTAAATATCACAGGTGGAAACATATCTTCGAAATATAATTGTTAAAAGTATAGAATAATTAGAAATCTTAATAAAAAATAAATATATAATATAGTGCAGTTCGCGCAGCGCTCAAGCGTAAGCGCGAATTTGTCAGTCCTCTTATTTATTGTACCAAAAATCAAAGATTTTTGTGTACACATAAGAGAGCTGACAACAGAAAGAACAAACTATGTTATATATTTACTTTTATTTAAACTAATTAATTCCAACCACCAAATAACTAGATTTTAAATGAGTATCCACATTAACCTTAAAAGTAGAACTAGCATATTTAGTTAGCCAATCATATTCTTTCCACTTATCCCAAGTTAAAAAATTACGTACACCATATTTTCCAAACTTTGCAATATCGGACTTTAAAACAAGTGAAGTTTTATATAAATAATTTTCAATATTTACTTTGAAAAAAGAATTAGCGTAATCTTCTATTTTTTCAAGATTATTTTTATCTAGATAATCAGAGTTAATAGAAGAAGAAAGAATTCTAGTATTAAATTTAACATTGCAAGTTATATATGGAAAGCCATTAACTATCTTTGCTTTACTCTTAGTATGTGTACTATCAATAGAAAGAGCAATATATTCAGAATCATTAAAAGGATTAGGAATACTTAAAACAGTATTTTGAAGTTGATTAGTGACAATTAAATGATAGATTGTTTCTTCACCAGTCAGTTCACCAGTTAACATACCATTATGAAAAGAAGCAATTCCAAAATTTTCAATATGACCTTTTTCATCTTCTTCAGAAGTAATATCACCAAGAACAGCACATGGATCACCAAAAGTATCATAATAATCATTGTAAAAATCAACTAAATTTATATGTTCTGTAAAACCAGTTGTTTGCTCTGGAGATGGAGTACTGTTGTAATATTTGGATGAAAGTTTTTCAAGCAAAGGCTCAGAATTTTGTAAAAAATATGAGGCTTCACATTTAGAAAGGAGAACACTACAATAAGGTCTAACTTCAACATCATTTAAAAGTGTTGCGGTATAGTTTATAATTTTTTTACTTGGAATATCTTTGGAAAAAATAATGACTTTACAATATGAAAGACTTAATTTTTTCCCAATATAACTATTTATTAAATTAATTCCATCATTAATAGTATTACATTCTACTGTCTTTACTATAGATGATTCAGATTGGCTAGAACCTTGATTATCACCATGTGAATTTGGAATTGCAACTTGCAAACTTAATTTTATTATACCATTATCATCAGTAGTATCAAATCCAATTCCAATAACATAGGCTAAATCATCAATTGTGTATATAGTAGAATAATTTGAAATATAAAAAACTATTAAAGTTATTATAAAAAAACAAATTAATATCTTTTTTGATCTCATTGTATTTCCCTCGTTTTATTTAATTTTTTCTTTTTAATATATCCAATTAGCAATATGACAAAACTTAAAATAAATACTATTGTAATTGATAGATATTTATAAACTACATTTTGGAAGAAATGTACTTGTGTTGAATTTTGAGGAAGTAGAGCTACTATAAATATTGCAATTGCAGATATATATGTTGCTATTGAAGGTGATTTAGGACTAATACTTTCTTTAGAAAATTTAACTATATATGAAACTATTATAGATAAATATGAAATGAATGTAAAAATCCATATAAACATAAATAAAGCATCAGTTCTTGGCATAAATTTACCAAAACGAATAGTACATGCACTTAGGTATACAGATAAAACCTCAGCATTTGCAGTTAAAAAGGGGAAAAGAAGCAAAGAAGAAGCTACACTTAATACTAAATATGAAGCAGAAAGTAAAATTGACACAATTCCAACCTTTTTATAATCTTTAACATTTTTTAGATTTGGTCTAACAAAGAAAAGTATTATAAATCCACTAAAAGAACACATATTTAAAGCCCCATCAACAAAAGTTGATTTAACTCCATTTCCAAGAAGAGGAAAAACTCTACTTATTTCAAAATTTCTAAGCAATGCTATAAATATAACAAAAACACTTAGTAGAATAACTGGCATTAATATAGTGTTAATTTTTATAATATTTCTTTCTCCAAATTTGTTAGCGAGCATTGCTAAAACAAGAAATATTCCTAATATAATCCATAAACCAGCTTTAGGAAAATATATTATTTTAAGTGTTTCACAAAAGCCACGAAGTATTACAGCTGATATACAAATTAAGTATAAAGAATAAATAATTCCTAAAATTACTTTTAAAGTTTTTCCGCCAACAAACTCTGAAATACTTAAAATATTTTTACTATCAAAAGGCTCAAATAATTTATTAATAATAAAAAAATAAATTAAAACTAATATTGTTATATATATAACATTTAATACTGCAGATGAATTTTGTGATTTAATTATCATATTAGGTAAGTCCATAATAATGTGTGAAATTAGTATGGTCAATACCAAAAATGAGGCTTCTATAAAATTTAATTTTTCTTCTTCCATTAAATTTAAGTCCTCCATTTCATACTTGTTTTTCCCTGAACCCTTTTCTTTTTAGGGTCTAATGCACTATTACGAAATTCTCTTTTCCATGTAGGTTTTACAAAATAGCCACTATTATTTTTTAGGATTAAAGGTGCATATGGTGCCATATATGGAACTCCAAAAGAACGTAAAGAACACATATTTAGTAAATACATAAATAATCCAGCAACAATTCCTAAAAAACCACCTAGAAATCCTAATAAAATAAATACAAATCGATGTATTCGCAAGTGAAATCCTAAATTATAATCAGGAATAGAGAAAGATGTTATACCAGTAATCGCGATTATAATAATTAGTATAGGAGATACTATATCAGCTTCAACAGCAGCTTGACCTAAAACTAAAGCACCAACAATACCTACAGTTGAACCTAAGGGAGTAGGAACACGAAGTCCAGCTTCACGTATAACCTCAAACGAGACTTCCATTAAAAGTATTTCCACAATTACCATAAAAGGAACATTTGAACGAGAAGCTACAATAGAAAATAACAATTCAGTAGGAATTACCTCTTCATGATAAGTTACTATTGCAACATACATACCTGGTAATAGTAAAGTTATACAAAAGGAAATAATACGTATTACCTTAAACAAATTAGCAAAAACATGATTTACATTTACATCTTCAGGAGAAGACAAAAAGTCTAATATTGTAGCAGGCATTATAAGAACGTAAGGACAACCATTGTAAATTACCACAACTCTTCCTTGAAGTAAATAAGAAACTGAATTATCAACTCTTTCAGTCGAAAGTGTTTCAGGAAGAGAAGTATCCATATCATCTTTAATTAGTTGTGAAAGTTCACCAACTGAAATTAAATAATCTACATCTAAGTTATTTAATCGATACTTAACCTCAGCAACCAAATCAGAATTTGCTATATCTTTAATGTAGCACACTGCAACTTGATTTTTATCACTTTTTCCAACAGATAAACTTTCAATTATTAAATTTTCATTACAAAGATTACGTCTAAGCATTGAAGTGTTAGTCCTTAAATTTTCAACAAATGCTTCTTGTGAACCCATTATAACAGGTTCATTTTTAGGCTCAGCGATACTTCTTTTATCAAATTTTTTTGCGTCTATATCAAAAGCAAAATTAACAGTATCAATAAAAAGCATACAATTACCAGAGACAACATCTTGGGCAATTTTATCAAAATCATTTACTTTTTCAACATCGTTTTGAGGAAGTAGATTATCAAGAATATAATCTACAATATTAAATTTTTTAATTCTTCTAACTAAGATATTACTGGCAACTGCCTCTGATACAACTTGGGGACCATCAAATTGATTAGAGTAATTTTTTAACATTAATGGTTTTAATACAAAGTTATTAATAGAATCGGTATTAACCATACCATCAATATAAAGTATAAAAGCTTTGAATTGTTTGCCTTTAACATTTATTAAAAATTCTCTAATAACAACATCAGAGTTAATTAAAGAATTAAATCTGGAATGTACATATTCTAAATTAACATCAAGGCTATCATAAACTTTTTGATTTTTTTGCAATTCATTAGGTAGTTCTGGATTTGTTTTAGAATTATTTTCACCTAGTATAAATTGATATTCATCATTTTTATCATTTGTCAAATCATAAATTAATTTTCTAAAAAAATTCATTTTGCATCCTTAAAAATTTTTTCTTACTTCAAAAATATAATTGTACAAAAATAATTTGCTTTGTTATTAAGTATATCATTTACAGAAATTTGAAAAATATTCATAATTTGGAATTTTTAGAATATATTATTTCTATGATAAAAGTTTTTAATATTAAGGATTTAATTAAATATTTTATAAAGATAGTTATTCCACTTATTGCAATTTTAGCCATAACAAAAATTTTATTCTCAACTAATAAAGTACCAATTAATTTAAAATACGAAATTGCTAAATTATATTGTTTAGATGATAATATACCTCAAATGAAAAAAAGTAATAATAAAGTTAGAGAAAAGAAAGATTATAAATTTATTCTTGCACAAGAGTTACATATATTAAAAGGTATAAAAGAAAAAGAACAATTTATAAGTGAAAATAATGGACAAAGTGAAGAAAAAACTCCAGAAGAAGCTACGGAAGAAATGAATGTGATAGAGGAAGAGACTATTGAGCAAGCAAAAACTGATGTTAAAACAGAAGTAGTAGAAAATAGCGTAAAACCACGTAGCACTGATGAGTATAGAGGAGTAAAAATAAATAATTCAACTTCATATACATTAACAGAAGATATGTTAAATCCAGATGGAGTTGAAATTAATAAAAAAAGGGTAGGGATATACCATACACATACTTGTGAAAGCTATACACCAAGTGAAAAATACAGTTACGAAATGACTGGAAACTTTAGAACTACAGACTTAAATTATTCTGTTGCTAGAGTTGGAGATGAGCTTGAGAAACAGCTAAAATCTTATAATATTGAAGTTGTACATGACAAAACTTTACATGATTATCCAGCATACAATGGTTCGTATTCTAGGTCACTTCTTACTGCTGAAGGGATGCTTAGATCTAACAATGATATAGATATTATGTTTGATTTACATAGAGATGCTATTGCTGATTCTACATATGCACCTAAAGTAAAAATTGGAGATGAATATGCTTCACAAATAATGTTTGTCATTGGCTCAAACGGTGCAAATCCAGTTCATTCTAATTGGAATGCTAATTTAAAGTTTGCTATTAAAGTACAGCAAAAAGCAAATGAAATGTATCCACGGTTTATTTAAGCCAATTATATTAAGAAACTCAGAATATAATCAACACATAACTAGAGCTGCAACAATTATTGAGATTGGCTCGACAGGTAATACTTTAGACGAGAGCATGAACTCAATGAAGTATTTGGCGAAGATATTGAGTGAGTTGTAACATAAAAATATACATATTGACAAACCCTATAAATAGTGGTATCATAGAAATGTTAGAATAAACTAACATTTCTATTTATTTATGAAGGGAAATACAATAATGGAATTATTAAAAATAGAAGATTTATATGTAAATGCAGGAGAGAAGGAAATATTAAAAGGAATAAACTTAAATATAAATAAAGGGGAGATCCATGTAATAATGGGACCAAATGGTTCAGGAAAAACAACAACAGCAAATGCAATATTAAATAATCCTAATTATAAAAAAGTAAGAGGAAACATAGTATTTGAAGGTGAAAATATAAATGAATTAAAAACTGATAAAATTGCAAAAAAAGGAATATTTATGTCATTTCAATCACCAGAAGAAATTCCAGGAATATCAGTTACAAACTTTTTAAAATATGCAAAAAATCAAACAACTGGAAAGCCTGTAAAAGTATTTCAATTTAAAGATGAGCTAAAAAAATATATGGATGAGTTAAATATGAACTCTAAATATATGGAAAGAAGCTTAAACGTTGGATTTTCAGGTGGAGAAAAAAAGAAGAATGAGATACTACAAATGCTTATATTAAATCCAAAGCTTGCAATTCTTGATGAAACAGATTCTGGGCTTGATGTTGATGCTATAAAAACAGTATCAAAAGGAATAGAAATGTTTAAAAACAGTGAAAATGCAATATTGATAATAACACATAATACTAAAATCTTACACAGTTTAAAAGTCGATTATGTACATATTTTAGTAAATGGAAAAATTGTAAAAACTGGAACTCAAGAACTTGCAGAAGAAATTGAAGAAAGCGGATATGAGAAATATAAAAAAGCCAATGAATAGTTGAAGACTAAAGAAACAAAATAAAAAAATTTAATACAATAATTTTATACATACAAAGAAAGGTATGGTCAGTATAAATGGGAAAAACACAAGTTAGAGAAACTAATAGAAATATTTATGATATAAAAAATAAAGAAAACTATGATATAAAAATTAGTGGACTTACAAAAAAAATTGTAGAGGAAATATCAACGAAAAAGAATGAGCCTAAGTGGATGTTAGAATTAAGACTTAAGGCACTGGAAGTGTATAACAAACTCACACTTCCAGACTGGGGGCCTGATTTAAGTGAACTTGATATGAATAAAATTGCAACATATGTTAGACCAAAGTCAAAAATTAATAGCTCTTGGAAAAATGTCCCAGAAGATATAAAAGATACTTTTGATAAACTTGGAATACCAGAAGCAGAAAAAAAATCACTAGCAGGAGTTGGTGCACAATATGATTCTGAAATAGTATATCATAGTATAAAAGAAGAACTTGTAAAGCAAGGAGTAATATATACAGATTTTGATACAGCAGTAAGAGAATATCCAGATATAGTTAAAAAATATTTTATGAAATGTGTACCAGTATCAGATCACAAATTTGCAGCGCTTCATTATGCAGTATGGTCTGGGGGTTCATTTGTATATGTACCAAAAGGAATAAAAGTAGACATACCACTTCAATCATATTTTAGACTTAATGCAAAAGGAGCAGGGCAATTCGAGCACACACTAATAATTGTAGACGAAGGTGCAACACTCCAATTTATAGAAGGATGTTCTGCTCCAAAATATAATGAAACAAACTTACATGCTGGATGTGTAGAATTATTTGTAAAAGAAAACGCATTCTTACGTTATTCAACAATAGAAAATTGGTCAAAGAATATGCTTAATTTAAATACAAAAAGAGTTATAGTAGAAAAGAATGGAACTATCGAATGGGTTACTGGATCATTTGGTTCTAAAATATCAATGCTATATCCAATGAGTGTATTAAATGGAGAAAATGCGAAATGTGAATTTACAGGAATTTCATTTGCAGGTAAAGGACAAAACTTAGATACAGGTCTAAAAGTTGTACATAATGCTAAAAATACATCCTCAGTTATTAATTCAAAATCAATATCAAAAAATGGAGGAATATGTACATTTAGAAGCAATGCTCATGTAAAAAGTAATGCAAAAAATTCAAAAGTTACAGTATCTTGTGAGTCTTTAATGTTAGATAGTATGTCAAGTTCTGATACAATTCCAGTATGCAATATTGAGACAGACGATACTGAATTTTCGCATGAAGCGAAAATTGGAAAAATATCAGATGAAGCAATATTTTATATAATGTCAAGAGGCATATCAGAAGAAGAGGCAAAAGCAATGATAGTTAGAGGATTTGCAGAGCCAATTTCAAAAGCATTGCCACTTGAATATGCTGTGGAAATGAATAATCTTATTAATTTGGAACTTGAAGGCAGTATTGGCTAAAGTTATGAAATAACTGATAAAAGGAGAAAGTATGGAATATATTTTAAACCACACACCACTAAAAACATCAAATAATTATGGAATAAATAATATCAAACTTGATATTAATATTCCTACAGTTAGAAATTATGACAATTTTCTTATAATGTCAACAGAAGTAGACAAATTAGAAATTATAAATCTTGATGTAATAAAAGAAAATAAAAATCTTACAAGTAAAATTGGAATAGAAGTAAAACAAAACTATGGAATAGATATTATAGTTCCTAAAAAAGTAGAAATGAAAGAGCCAATAATATTAGAATTTAATTTAGATGAAGATAGTATAGCTTTAGTTGAAAATATAAATATAGTTTATGAGGAAAATGCAAAAGCTGATTTTATAATAAAATATATAAGTATTGATGATGATGAGCAATTTCACTATTTGAAACAAATAACAAAAGCAAGTAGTAATTCAAAAGGAAGTATTACGATTATTAATATGTTAAATGAAAATTCGAATAGTTTTATTGCAATTGAAAATAATATTGAAGATAATGCAAATATAGAGTATAATTTAATTGAACTTGGTGGAAAAAATAAAATATCTAATTATTATGCAAAATTAAAAGGAAATATGTCAAAAAATGTAGTAAAAAATGTTTATGTAGGAAACAATAATAATATAATTGACATAAACTATAATATAGAAATATATGGTCAAAATGCTAAATGCAAGATTGAATCACAAGGAGCAATTAAAGATAATTGCAAGAAAAATTTTAAAGGAACAATAGATTTTAAAGAAGGTGCAAAAAAATCAACTGGGAGTGAAAATGAAAATTGTATTTTATTATCAAATACAGCAAGAGCAAAATCACTGCCAATGCTATTATGTCATGAAGAAGATGTTGAAGGTGAACATGGAGTATCTTCTGGAAAGATTGATGATGACAAATTATTTTATATAATGACAAGAGGAATATCAATAAATGAAGCAAAAAGATTAATTATAAAAGCACATTTTAGTGATATAATAAAAAATATAAAAGATGAAAATACACAAAGTGAAATAGAAAACAAAGTTGACAAATTATTACAATAAAGGTTTATAGGTAAAACCAAATAAAAACCTAAATATATGTACAAGGAAAAATACAAATTGAATAATTACGATATAAAAAAAGATTTTCATATATTAAAAGATATAACATATTTGGACAGTGGAGCTACAACTCAAAAACCTGTGCAAGTTATAAATGCTATAAAGAACTATTATGAAAACAATAATGCAAATCCTCATAGAGGAGCATATAAGTTAAGTATAAAAGCGACAGATGTATATGATGAAGCACGTAAAAAAGTTTCACAATTTATAAATGCACGTCAAACAAACGAAATAGTTTTTACAAGAAATGCAACAGAAAGCTTAAATTTAATTGCATATAGTTATGGAATGAACAACATAAAAAAAGGTGATACTATATTACTTTCAATAATGGAGCACCATTCAAACTTAGTTCCTTGGCAAAATGTATGTAAGAAAAATGGTGCAAAACTTGAATATATGTATGTTAACAATGAAGGACTTTTATATGAAGAAGATATTTGTAAAAAAATAGTTCCAGGAGTAAAAGTTGTTGGGATAACACAAGTATCAAATGTATTAGGAACAATAAATCCAGTAAAAGAGATAGTAAAAAGAGCACACCAAGTTGGAGCAATAGTTGTAGTAGACGCATCACAAAGTGTTCCACATATGAAAGTAAATGTTCAAGACTTAGATGCAGACTTTTTAGTATTTTCAGGACATAAAATGCTTGCACCATTAGGGATTGGAGTATTATATGGAAAAAGAGAATTATTAAATAAATTATCCCCTTTTCTATTTGGTGGAGATATGATAGAATATGTGTATGAACAAGAAACAACATATGCAGAAGTTCCAACTAAATTTGAAGCAGGTACACAAAATGTTGAAGGAGCTATAGGACTTTCAGCTGCTATTGACTATTTAAATAATATTGGAATGAATGATGTTCAAAAAATGGAAGAAGAGATTTTAGAATATGCAATGAGTAAGTTATTAAAGCTTGACTTTATTACTGTATATGGACCAAAAGACTTATCAAAACATGCAGGAGTAATATCATTTAATGTAAATGGAGTACACCCACATGATGTTGCAAGTATATTAGACTCAAATAATGTATGTATTAGATCAGGAAATCACTGTGCTCAACCTTTATTAAGATATATGGGATTAGACTCAACTTGCAGGGCCAGTTTCTATATTTACAACACAAAAGAAGATGTAGACAAATTAATAGAAAGCTTGAACAAAACAAGAAAGGTATTTGAAAAATGGATGAAGTAGAATCAGTTTATACAGATATAATAATGGAACATAGCACAGCAACCTATAACAAACATGAACTTGGAAACGGAGCAGTTAAAGAGCATGGACACAATCCAAGTTGCGGAGATGATATAACGCTTGAAATTATTTGGAATGGTGATCTAATTGAAGATTTAGCTTTTACTGGAAGTGGATGTGCTATATCACAAGCTTCAACTTCAATAATGATAGACTTATTAAAAGGAAAAACAAAAGAGGAAGCTCTTAATTTAATAAATATATTTTTAAGAATGATAAAAAGAGAAGATATTACAGAAGAAGAAACTGCAAAATTAGAAGATGCTATTGCATTAAAAAATATATCAAACTTGCCAGCAAGAGTAAAATGTGCAGAGTTAGCATGGTATACAATGGAAAAACTAATAGAAAAATAAAAATATTAGTATAACAAAACAATAGAACATAACAAAATAATCAAGGAAAGATATTAATGTAAATTTATTAATTTGTAAATAAAGAGGAAAAACGTGAAAAAGAAGGAAAAAGGAAGAGTTATAAAAGAAAACTGGGATGAAGTATCAATAGTCAAAAAACAAAAACATCTTAAAGTAGATAGAATTTTATTGGTTATATTTTGCCTATTGTCAATCATTGCAATAATAGTAATGATTGATAATATAATAAAAGAATTAAGAATAAAAGATGCAGAGAAAAAAGAAATAAGCCAGTTAGAACAACTTGAAGCAAAAAAAGAAGCAGAAGAAAAAAGGCTAGAAGAAGAGCAAAGACAAAAGGAACTAGAAGAGCAAGAAAAAATAAGTAAAAGATATAATCCCTTAAATGAAGAAGAATTTGATAAAATGAACAAAATATATGGACACAGCGATAAGAAAAGAATATTTTTAACTTTTGATGATGGACCTACAAAGTCAGTAACACCATATATTTTAAATTTATTAAAAGAAGAAAATGTAAAAGCAAACTTTTTTGTACTAGGTATGAGAGTTGAACAAAACCCTGATTTAGTAAAAAGAGAATTTGATGAAGGGCATTTTATTGGAAATCATAGTTATTCACATAAATATAGCAAGATATATGAAAGTATTGATTCACTTTTTGATGAATATAATAGAACGAATAATGCTATAAAAAGTGCAGTTCAAAATGATAAATACAATTCAATAGTATTTAGATTTCCAGGTGGCCTTGCTGGCGGAAAATACAACGACATGAAACATGAAGCGGCACAAAAACTAAAAGAACAGGGAATTGCGAATGTTGACTGGAACGCACTTACAAAAGATGCTGAAGGAGCTAAAACTAAAGAAGATCTAATGAATAACTTTATAGAAACAATTCAAAACAAAACAAGTATAGTATTACTAATGCATGATGCAGCAGACAAAATATTAACTTATGAAGTATTACCAGATATAATAAAGTACTGTAAAGAAAATGGATATGAGTTTCAAACTATGTTTGATGCTATAGGAAGAGAATAACATTACAAATGAATTACAATTATAAAATGAATAATTATCCTTCAGTTGTACTGAGGGATAATTATTTTTAATAAAAAACTTGTTATTGACATATTTGAAAAAAAATTATATAATCGCATTAAACAAAAAACTAATGAATATAGTTTAAGACATTCTATAAAAAAGCCAAAAAGAAAGGAAAATATAAAATGGAAGAAATATTAGTATTTGGACATAAAAACCCTGACACAGACTCAATATGTTCGAGCTTAGTAAAAACATATATAGAAACAAAAAGAACAGGAGAAAATTATAAAGCAGTTAGATTAGGAAATGTAAGTAAAGAAACAAAATACGCACTTGATTATGCAGGTGTAGAAGAGCCTGAATTAATATCAAAAGTTGATGAAGGACAAAAGGTTATATTGGTTGACCATAATGAATTTCCACAGAGTGCAGATGGAATAGAAAATGCAAAAATACAAGAGGTAGTAGATCATCATAGAATTGCAAGTTTTCAAACAAAAGATCCATTATACTATACAGCAAAACCATATGGATGCACAGCAACAATATTATTTGAAGAATTTAAAAATTTAAAATTGGAAATAGAAAAAACGCAAGCAATACTTATGCTTAGTGCAATAGTATCAGATACATTATTATTAAAATCGCCAACATGTACTGAAAAAGATGTAAATGCATTTAATGAACTTGAAAAAATAGCTGGTATAGATGCTAGAGAATATGGACTAGAAATGTTAAAAGCAGGAACAGATTTAAGTACATTTTCAGCAGAAGAATTAATAAATATAGATGCAAAAAAAGTGGAAGAAAATGGAAAAACATTTGTAATTGCACAAGTAAATACAGTAGATATTAATGATGTATTTGTACGTAAGGAAGAAATATCATTTGAAATTGAAAAAGTAATTGCTGAAAGTAAACTTGACTTATTTGTATTTGTAATAACAGATATAATTAATTCTAATTCAAAGATAATTGCTTTAGGAAATGATAAAGAAGTTACAGAAAAAGCATTTAATAATAAACTTGATAGTGATGATTCAATGGTATTAGAAGGAGTTGTTTCAAGAAAGAAACAAATATTACCACAAATACTAGAAAAAATATAATTTATAAAGAAAAGAGCTATGTAAAATGCATAGCTTTTTACAATGGAATGGAAAAAAATCAAACAAAATCTTGTATAAAAAAAATTGGTTTGATATAATCAAAATATAATAGAATTAAAGAACGAAAATTTGAAAAATTTGTAGAATTGTCATTTAGTTGTCACATATAATATGTTAATATATAAATGAACGAAGGGAGTATATACAATAAATGAAGTATGAATTTGAAGTAGAAGGTACAATAGTAGGAAAAGAAAGACCTAGATTAAATACACATACAGGAATGATTTATACTCCACGGACGTACAAAAGACTATGAATTATTAGTACAACAATTATTTAGAGTTAAATATCCAAGATTTCAACAAATAGAAGGGAGAGTATCAGTAGACATAATATCATACATGAAGATTCCAAAACAAACAAGTAGAGTTAAAAGACAAGAAATGGAAGAAAATAAGATAAGTCCTACCAGAAAACCAGACATTGACAATATAGCAAAAGTTATACTTGATGCAATGAATAACTATATAATTAAGGATGATACACAAGTTAGCAAAATAAGTGTTGAAAAAAGATATGGTGATGTAGATAAGGTATATGTAAAAGTAGAAGAATATTAGAAATTTGGAAACAAATTTTAGAAAATAAAAAAATATTTATTAATATACAATAATTAGAACATATTAGGGGAAAAATATATTATACAATAATTGAGGTAAAATATGAAAGTTTTAAAAAAAGTAATTTTAGTATTAGTAGTTTTGATGATATTTGTTGGAACTGGTCTAATGACATATGGATATGCTTTTTATAGACAGACAATTGCAAAAGTTCCAATAGATACAAAAGTTACAGAAATAAGAAATGACTACACATATGTAAAATCAGAAGAACTACCAGAAATTTATTTAAAGTCAGTGGTTGCAGTAGAGGATAAGAGATTTTATAAACATGGAGCTATTGATATAGTTGGAATTGGAAGAGCCTTTTTTGCAAACTTAAAGAGCAAGGCTTTTAAAGAAGGTGGAAGTACAATAACTCAACAAGTTGCAAAAAATATGTATTATATTGAAGAAAAGAATCCAGTGAAGAGAAAGCTTGCAGAAGCATTTACAGCAAGTGCACTTGAAAGAAAATATTCCAAAAAAGATATATTAGAGCTATATGTTAATATTATTTATTTCGGTGATGGATATTATGGAATAAAAGAAGCAACAAATGGCTATTTACACAAAGAGCCAAAAGATATGAATTTATCAGAAATAACTATGATGGTAGGAGTTCCAAATGCTCCTAGTGTATATGCGCCAACAGCTAATAAAGATTTATGTAAAAAAAGACAGAAAAAAGTAATATCTACAATAACTCATGAAAAAATGATAACTGATGAAGAGGCTAAAAATATAGATAATAGCTTTATTGATAGTATATAATTAAATCATTGTTAAAGACCCAATAAGGGTCTTTTCTAATATAAAGATATTTACTAAAATGAAAAAAACTTACGAAATTTTTTATAAGTTCGTAAGTTGCTATAAATTGGAGCGAACGTCGTAGTTATCTACAACTTTTTTCTCTCTTAACGATTGATACAAATATCAATCAATTCATTATCTTTACTTTAACATAACTTTTGTAAATTTTCAAGTGCTTTTAGTAGGAAGTTTTATACTTGTTGATAAAAATATAAATTTATGGTATTATTTATTAAAATAAATAGTAATTGAAAGTTAGGTATGCTATGAAAAGATGTATAATTTGTGGAAAAAATAAAGAGGATAATGAATTTAATATAGAACATATTATACCAGAAGCATTGGGAAATAAAATTTTAAAAACTGATAATTTATGTATAGAATGTAATAGCAAACTAGGAAGTAAAGTAGATAGATATATCACAACAGGTTTTTTTATGGAGCTACTTAGAAATAGTTATAAACTTGCAGGAAAAAATGGAAAAATACCTTTCCCTTTAAAAAAAGGTATAGATGAAAATGGTGATAATGTAATATTAAATGAAAATTTTGAACCAACTATTGAAACAAGAGTTAATGAAAAAGATAATATATATACTATTAAAACATCTAGTAGGGAAAAAGCAATAGAAATAATCAAAAAAAATCATGAAAGAAAAAAATAAATAGTAATCAAAAAGATAAGATTATTGAACAAATTAAAAATACTAAAATGGAATTTACACATCCAACTATATCATATAAATTTGAAATTAATTTTAATGAAATTGAATTAGCAATACTTAAAATAGCTTATGAATATGCATATTTAAAATTAGGTAATACATATTATGACGATAAATGTGGATGTAAAATAAGAAAAACTATACTAAAAGCAATTAATACTAATAATATTGAAGAATGTAATTTGATACATCATTTACCTAATGAAGATAGATTAGTACAAAATATAGATTATCTAAAAAAACAATTTAATAATTCACATTTTTTTCAAATGCAAACTGTAAATGAAAAAATATTATTAACGATATCATTATTTTGTGAAATGAGTTTATCATATGTTATTAATATTTCAGATAATGCTGATAGGTATTCAAATGCTAACTTTACAGAGTTTATTGAATTAAATAAAAATAGAAAGTAATAATTTATTGAGGTAACTAAATGCGAAAAAAAACAATAATAGGTCAATCAAAAATGATGCACTGTGGGATGAAATGTACTGTTATAAAGGATAATGGTTATGATGACATAGCTGTACAATTTGAAGATGGAACTATAAAAAAATGCACTAGACAAGGATTTAATAAAGGTTCTATTTTAAATCCATCTTTAAAACGTAAAATTAGTATAAAAGGCAAAAGTAATACTATGTCTAACGGAATGAAATGTACTGTTATAGAAGATAATGGTTATGATAACATATCAGTACAATTCGAAGATGGAACTATAAAAAATAACTGCACACGATATAATTTTTTTAGTGGAAAAATAACAAATCCTTCATTAAGGAGAGGCTATACTTGTTCTAGGAAATATAGTATTCAAGGCAAAAGTAAAGTTATGTCCAATGGCATGAAATGCACAATTATCGAAGATAATGGACGAGATGATATAATTGTTAAGTTTGAGGATGGCTATATAACGAAATCTAGTAGATATAATTTTAATAAAGGTAAAATTGCTAATCCCAATTTTATAAAAGGAAGCGTACTTGGACAATCAGCACTAATGAGGTGTGGTATGAGATGTACAGTTGTGGAAGATAAAAGTAGTAGAGATATTACAGTTAAATTTGAAGATGGTACGCTTGTAAAGCATATTAGAAGAGATTATTTCAAAAATAAATCTATAGCCAACCCTAAGTTAGGTAAAAATTTTTCTAGAGTCATAAATAATAGCATTAAAGGTAATAGTAAAATTATGAAATCAGGACTTCGTTGTACAGTTATAGAAGATATGGGAAAAAATAAAATAACAGTTCAGTTTGAGGATGGAAAAATAAAAAAGAATTGTTCTCGAGATAGTTATTTTAAAGGTTCTATAATCCATCCTGATTTAGGCAGAGGATATGCTTATTCTAAAAAAAATAGTATTTTAGGACAGACAAAATTGATGAAATGTGGTATGAGATGTACAGTCATTGAAGATAATTCAGCAGATGATATTTCAGTACAATTTGAAGATGGAACAATTGTTAGACATAGAATAAGACATTCATTTCAATCAAGGAGTATACTAAATCCTTCACTTATGAATGTTTCATCAATGCCACAAAGATTAATATTTTACTTTCTACATGAATTTTATCCAGATACTGTTCAAAATTATAGACCAGATTGGTTAAAAAATAAAGAAACCAATGCTAACATGGAACTTGACTTGTGGATACCATCAAAAAAAATAGGAATTGAGTATGATGGTGTAGTTTGGCATAAAGAAGAAAACTATAGAAGCAAAAAGAAGTTTGAATTAATCAGAAATGCACAAGAAATAGATAAAGTAATTACAATTTTAGAGAAAGGGGCTTTTGAACATAAATCTTCTAAACATATAAATATAAAACTTACTACAACAAGTGATAAAAAAGAAACGGATTTATTCTTTATAGAAATGGAAAAGGCTATTACACAAATTTTAAAATATCTAAAAATAAGTAAAGAAATTAAAATAGATGATGATGTTATAGAAAAAGTTTGTATGTTAAAAATTGCTAGAGTATATTCTCAAAATCTTATTAGAGGAGAAAATGATTTAGAAACTTTATGTCCCAATTTAGCTAAAGAATGGGATTATAATAAAAATAATTTTTTACCGTCAGATATAACTTGTGGAAGTGGCAGAAGAGTCTGGTGGATTTGTAACAAATGTGGTCATTCATGGAGCACACTAATTCAAGATAGAGCCAAAAATGGTAGAGGATGTCCAAAATGTGCAAGGGAAAATAGAGGTATTAAAGTAAAAAATATGGATACTGGAGAAATTTTTAAAAGCCTTTCTGCTGCTTCACGCTTTTATCATACCACAAACGAGAATATTAGCAAATGTTGCAAAAATGAAAAAGAAACAGCTGGAGGATATCACTGGGAATTTATAAAAAATGAATAAATATTATACCTGAATCCAATAAATAGTATATTCAAGAGGACAAAAGCGAATGATATATATCACTCGCTTTGACAATTTTTTATATATAAATCAATTCGCTAAAAATGATTTCCTCAGCTTGAGCTTTAATAGAGTTCATAGTACCAACCCAATATAACATATCTGTATTTTTCATATCTTCGGTCAAGTCGCTTTTTGCTTTTAACTCGTTGATAATCTGCTCAACTCTATTATCTGCCGTTTCTTGTAATTCTTTTAAGTGTGCATTTAAAGTTCCATTCATAAGCATTATAGTATATTCAGCTTTTTTGTGTTCTTTTAAATATTTTAATCTCATTCTTCCATATTTATTTAAAGTGATTTTTTCTTGTTTAGGTATT
>CATKDT010000039.1 GCA_949746675.1 uncultured Clostridia bacterium | reverse complement strand
ATTGCTAAAATGAAAAGAGCTCTGGAGGAATTGGTAATTGATGGAGTTGATACGAATAGAGATTTTTTATTTAATATAATAAAAGACCCAGATTTTATTAGGGGAAATTTTGATACATCGTTTATTGAGACAAATTTTAAAACATTATAAAAGGAGTAAAAATGATTGTTGATAAAATAAAGAAAAGAGAAGTTTCAAATGTTAAGAATAAAAAGGCAAATATTGATATACCTGTTGGAAAATGGATAAAATGCGATAAATGTAATGAAATTATATACAAAGAAGATGTCAAAAGAAACTTAAATATTTGTCCGAATTGTGGTCATTATTTTAGAATGCATATTGGCAAAAGATTAGAACTTATAATAGATGAAGGAACATATAAAAGATTTGAACTAGATATTGATACAACAAACCCATTAGAATTAGAAGATTATGAAAAGAAACTAAAAATGTTAAGAGAAAAAACAGGGCTTGAGGAAGCTGTAGGTTCTGGAACACGGAAAGATTAATGGAGAAAAAGTTGTAATTTGTGTAATGGATAGTGGATTTATGATGGGAAGCATGGGAGTTGTTGTAGGAGAAAAGATAACATATGCAATAGAACACGCAATAGAGCAAAAATTACCACTTATAATATTTTCAGTATCAGGTGGAGCTAGAATGCAAGAAGGCATTATATCACTAATGCAAATGGCAAAAACAACAGCAGCACTTACAAAACTTGATAAAGCAGGACTTTTATACATATCAGTTTTAACAGACCCAACTTATGGTGGAGTTACAGCATCGTTTGCAAGTTTAGGAGATATAGTACTTGCAGAACCAGGAGCAATGATAGGATTTGCAGGACAACGTGTAATAAAACAAACTATTGGAGAAAGTTTACCAGAAGGGTTTCAAACAGCTGAATTTTTATTAGAGCATGGATTTATTGATAAAATAGTTGAAAGAAAAGATTTAAAAGAAACTCTATACAAATTAATTCAATTCCATAAAGGAGGTTCCAATAATGAGTTCAAATAATATAGATAAACAAAAAAATAAAAAATTAACAGCTTGGGAGAGAGTAGAAATTGCAAGAAATCCTAAAAGAAAAACTGCACTTGATTATATAAATGCTATATTTGATGAATTTATGGAATTACATGGGGACAGAAATTTTAAAGATGATAAAGCTATTGTATGTGGGCTTGCACGAATAAAAAATCATAGTTTTACAATAATTGCTGAACAAAAAGGAAGAACTACTAAGGAAAACATTGAAAGAAACTTTGGCATGCCAAATCCTGAAAGTTATAGAAAAGCAATAAGATTTATGAAGCAGGCTGAGAAATTTAACAGACCAGTAATTACATTTATCGATACAAAAGGAGCATATCCTGGAATTGAAGCAGAAGAAAGAGGGCAAGGAGAAGCTATTGCGAGGTCAATGTTCGAAATGTCAAGATTAGGAGTTCCAATTATTGCAATAGTTATTGGAGAAGGTTCAAGTGGAGGAGCATTAGCAGTAGGAGTAGCAAATAAAGTATTTATGCTTGAAAATGCGATTTATTCTATACTTTCTCCAGAAGGATATAGTACAATTTTATGGAAAGATAGCAATAGATACAAAGAAGCAGCAGAAAAGATGAAATTAACAGCAAAGGACCTATATGATTTAAAAGTAATAGATAAAATAATAAAAGAACCAATTTCTAATGAGGGAAAAGAAAATAGCTATGTTGAAGAAGGTACATTTATAAAAGTTTCACAAAACTTAAAAAGAGAAATTTTATTAGCAGTTAAAGAAATGAAAACATTAACGAAGGAAGAAATTATAGAAAGCAGATACCAAAAGTATAGGAATATGGGAGAATTTAAAAATGTTATTAAAGGATAAGAAAATATTAATTATTGGAATACGAAATAAGTGGAGCATTGCTTATGGAATAGCACAATCTGCTTATGAAAATGGGGCTAATTTAATTTTTACATACAGAGGAGAAGAAAATGAAGAAAAGATTAGGAAATTAATTAGTGAATTTGAAGGCAGTAAAGCATATATGCTAAATGATGCATCAGAAGATGAACTTGTAAAAGAGGTTTTTACAAAAATAAAAGAAGATAATGGAAAGCTAGATGGTATAGTTCATGCTGTTGCACATGCAAATACAGAAGATTTACATAATGATTTTATATATACAAGCAAAGAAGGATATACACATGCAGTTGATGCTAGTAGTTATTCATTTGTATTAATATCAAGATTAGCAAAAGAACTTGATATGCTAAATGAAAATGCTAATTTGGTGACATTAACATATTATGGTTCTACAAAAGTTTTAGATGGATATAATGTAATGGGAGTTGCAAAAGCAGCATTAGAAGCTAGTGTTAGGTATTTAGCTAAAAACTTAGGAAAAGATGGAATTAGAGTAAATGCAATTTCAGCTGGACCTATAAAAACACTATCTGCAAAGGGAATTAAAGACTTTTCATCAATACTTACAATTGTAGAAGAAAAATCACCATTACAAAGAAATGTTACGATAAATCAGGTTGGAAATGTAGCTACATTTTTATTAAGTGATATGTCAAGTGCTATAACAGGTCAGGTTATTTATGCTGATAGTGGATATAATATAATTGGTGTATAAATTAAAAAGTCTAAAGCTAAATTGTGATTAACATAAGCAAAATATAATAAAGATGAGAATTAAAATTATTATAAGGAAATCTTAAAGAAAGGAAGAAATAAAATGAAGGAAGAAGAAATTTTTGAGAAACTAAAAGGAATTATAGTTGAGCAATTAGGATCCAATGAGGAAGATGTTAAAATGGAAGCAACTTTTGTTGATGATTTAGCAGCTGATTCATTAGATGTAGTTGAATTGGTAATGAGTATTGAGGAAGAATTTGGAATTGAAATTCCAGATGAAGACGCTGAAAAAATAGGCACAGTAGAGGATGTTGTAAATTATATTAAAAAACATCAAAATTAAAATTGTAAAAATATTGTCAAAAATAGTCTTACGAAAGTGAGATTATTTTTGTGCAAACTATTTGAAAAATAGATTTTAAGTGATATAATTTAAAATGTAATAAAGATACAACAGAGAATGGAGGATAAATGAAAGAGATATACCTTGTATTAACCCACACAGGAACAATGTTATCAAGAATAATAAAAACATATACAGGAGATGAATTTTCGCATATATCAATATCTTTAAATAAGGAGCTAACTGAGATGTATAGTTTTGGAAGACTAAACCCATACAATCCTTTTTGGGGTGGATTTGTACATGAATACATAAACAAGGGAACATATAAAAGGTTTTTTAATACTCAAACAAAAGTATATGAATTAGGAGTTACAGATGAGCAATATGAGAAAATAAAATATGGTATTTATGCATTTAAAAATGACCGTGAAAAATATACATTTAACATTATTGGTTTATTTGCAGTAGGATTTCATAAAGTGATAAAAAGAAAACATTCATTTTATTGTGCTGAATTTGTAAGGCATGTTCTAGAAAATGCTAACGTAAAAATCGATTTACCAGTTCCAGCAAAACCTGAAGAGTTTAAAAATATATGTGGAGTAAAGGAAATATACAAGGGGTATTTAAGAGAATATAATTTTGGATAATAGTGTTAGTATAATGCTATTATTTTTTGTATTAAAAGTTTAATTACAAAAATTGCACTTATAGTGACCCTAATCGTGCTACTAATTCTTGCAGCTGTTTCTCTAAGTGCAATATTTAGCGACAAAGGAGTATTTAGTAAAGCAGAAAGCGCAGGAGAAAAGTATAATGAAGCAAAAGCAAGAGAAGTATTAGAAACTGTGTTATTAGCAGATGGACAGTATGAGAAAAATATAAACACAGAATATAACCAAGATGACTTTTTAGATGAATTAATAAAAAGTGAAATACCAGGATCAGACGTAAAAGGTGATGTAGCTATAATAGGTGAATATGCAT